>NZ_JBGDTY010000006.1:0-229607 GCF_046552515.1 Salmonella sp. SAL00653 | reverse complement strand
TGAAATACAAAACGCCCGATGATGTTCATCAGGCGTTTTACAGACAAAAAACTGTCAACCTATATCAGGACTAGTCAACAGGTTTGTAGCAGCCATTACTGGTACACAGATTATGATTATGCAACGGCTATCCTTGTTGGCGCGGGGAACACGGCTACACGCAAAAATTCCAGTCGTTGGCGCACGGTTTATCCCCGCTGGCGCGGGGAACACGGCTTTGGCTTCTTCACTCATATTTATTTGACCGGTTTATCCCCGCTAGCGCGGGGAACACACCCGATGACGACAGCAGCTATATCTCCAGTGCGGTTTATCCCCGCTAGCGCGGGGAACACCTCAGCAGGCTGGAGGAGATGATCAAAAATGGCGGTTTATCCCCGCTGGCGCGGGGAACACTATGCCGCCCCGGCGTACAGCGACAGGCGGGCCGGTTTATCCCCGCTGGTGCGGGGAACACGGCCGTCTGCATTGAGCGCAGTTTTAACGCGTCGGTTTATCCCCGCTGGCGCGGGGAACACTGCGCCACGCCTATACCATCCGAGTTTTGAGCCGGTTTATCCCCGCTGGCGCGGGGAACACACTAAACGTATGTCATTGTTTATAAACTACTTTTTATCAGCACCACATTCTACCAACATAATCGCAACAATTTAAATTATTAAAGAACAGCTAATTTGCTGATTTTGATGCAAAAAAGTTCATAGAATGATTTTTTCTTTAAATTTACCAAAATAGCGTGATCCGTGCATCGCTATGGAAAAATTTATCAGCGCTTTTATACACTCATCGAAATTCACATAGAGAAAATAAACAATGCAAGGTAATGGATGAGTCACAGACGGCATCGGCAGGCCGTCTGTAAGATTAGTAATGCATCAGGCAATATTTAAATATTTATGCGTTTGCATAGACAGCCGCCAGTTACGTGCAATACACGTTTCAATACACAGACGCGTCGCGTCTTCTTTCTGGCTAATGGGCTGCAAAGCAATCACGCGCGGTTTATCATCGCTCAACGTGGCTAACAGTTCACCCAGCGCCTCAATATCACGAACTCGCCCAACGGGATGCTTGATTTCATTGGCGCGCTCCAGCGCCTGGGAAAGCACGTCATATCCCCCGCGCATATTCACTTTTGGTGAAACCGTGACCCAGGTGTTAGGCGTACAGCGCACTTCGTGCGTCCCGCTGGTCTCAATCTGACAACTAAAACCACTCTTTTCAAGCAGATCGGTGAGCGGCATGAGGTCGTGAATACAGGGTTCTCCACCGGTGATGACAACGTGACGCGCGGTATAGCCCTGACGATTAATTACTGCCAGCAAGTCTTCACTGCTCGCAGCACCCCATTTGTCGCTCTCTTTGGTTTTTGCCAGAATGCTGAACAGAGACACTTCCCGATCGCTCAGTTTATCCCAGGTGTGTTTGGTATCGCACCAGGCACAGCCGACCGGACATCCCTGTAAACGAATAAAAATAGCGGGGACGCCGGTAAAATAACCCTCGCCTTGTAGGGTCTGGAACATCTCGTTAATCGGGTACTGCATAGCGTTCTCTATTAAGGGGATAATCGTTAATTATTGCAGATTTCGTCTGCCCGGTCATGCACAGCGGCTGCGCTATTGAACAGATACAAAAAAACCCGCCGAAGCGGGTTTTTACATTAAGAGGTAAAAGCAAGATTACGCCTGGCCTTTGATCTCTTTACGACCGTTGTACGGTGCTTTTTCGCCCAGAGCTTCTTCGATACGAATCAGCTGGTTGTATTTAGCAACACGGTCAGAACGGCTCATAGAACCGGTTTTGATCTGGCCTGCAGCGGTACCAACAGCCAGGTCAGCGATGGTAGCATCTTCAGTTTCGCCAGAACGGTGAGAGATGACAGCAGTGTAGCCAGCGTCTTTCGCCATCTTGATTGCAGCCAGAGTTTCGGTCAGAGAACCGATCTGGTTGAATTTGATCAGGATGGAGTTAGCGATGCCTTTCTCGATGCCTTCTTTCAGGATTTTGGTGTTGGTTACGAACAGGTCGTCACCAACCAGCTGGATTTTGTCGCCCAGTACTTTGGTCTGGTATGCAAAACCGTCCCAGTCAGACTCGTCCAGACCATCTTCGATGGAAACGATCGGGTACTGTTTGGTCAGTTCTTCCAGGAAGTGGGTGAATTCTTCGGAGGTGAACGCTTTGTTGCCTTCGCCAGCCAGAACGTATTTACCGTCTTTGTAGAATTCAGATGCTGCACAGTCCATCGCCAAGGTGATGTCTTTACCCAGCTCGTAACCAGCCGCTTTAACCGCTTCAGCGATAACAGCCAGCGCTTCTGCGTTGGAACCCAGGTTCGGCGCATAGCCGCCTTCGTCACCCACAGCGGTATTCATGCCTTTGCCTTTCAGCACTTTTGCCAGGTGATGGAAAACTTCAGAACCCATACGGATGGCTTCTTTAACCGTTTTCGCGCCAACCGGCTGGATCATGAATTCCTGGATGTCGACGTTGTTGTCAGCGTGCTCGCCGCCGTTGATGATGTTCATCATCGGAACCGGCATGGAGTATTTGCCCGGCGTGCCGTTCAGTTCAGCAATGTGCTCGTACAGCGGCATACCTTTAGCGGCAGCAGCAGCTTTGGCGTTAGCCAGAGAGACAGCCAGAATGGCGTTTGCACCGAAGTTAGATTTGTTTTCAGTACCGTCCAGGTCGATCATGATTTTGTCGATGCCAGCCTGGTCTTTAGCGTCTTTGCCAAGAATAGCCTGAGCGATCGGGCCGTTAACCGCGCCAACAGCTTTGGTTACGCCTTTACCCAGGAAACGGGATTTGTCGCCATCGCGCAGTTCCAGCGCTTCGCGGGAACCAGTAGAAGCACCTGACGGAGCCGCCGCCATACCTACGAAACCACCTTCCAGGTGTACTTCAGCTTCAACAGTCGGGTTACCACGGGAGTCGATGATTTCACGACCGATGACTTTAACGATTTTGGACATTAGGTTTTCCTCAAGTCACTAGTTAAACTAAAACTTCAGACAAACGGTGCACCGCTGAGGGTGCACCGCCGTTCTAACTTTTTTACTTCGCCTGACGTTTCTGATGCTCGTTGGCGGCTTTAACAAAGCCAGCGAACAACGGATGTCCATCACGCGGCGTGGAAGTAAATTCCGGATGGAACTGACAGGCCACGAACCACGGATGATTCGGTACCTCAATGATCTCGACTAACTGATCATCACCGGAACGGCCTGCGACACGCAGACCCGCTGCTTCAATTTGTTTCAACAACATATTGTTGACTTCGTAACGATGGCGATGACGTTCAACAATCGTCGACGCGCCGTACAACTGACGTACCAGACTGTCATCGCTAAGCTGGCACTGCTGCGCGCCCAGGCGCATGGTGCCGCCCAGATCGCTTTTCTCGCTACGGACTTCAACGTTACCGTCTTCATCGCGCCACTCGGTAATTAACGCCACAACCGGGTACTTACAGTCTGGCACAAATTCCGTTGAGTTGGCGTTGTCCATGCCGGCCACGTTACGAGCGAACTCAATCAACGCAACCTGCATCCCCAGGCAAATGCCCAGATAAGGAATATTGTTTTCACGCGCATAGCGCGCAGTGGCGATTTTACCTTCAACGCCACGATAGCCGAAGCCGCCGGGGATCAGGATAGCGTCCAAATCTTTCAGAATTTCGACGCCGCGCGTTTCAACATCTTGCGAATCGATCAATTTGATGTTGACGGTAACGCGGTTTTTCAGACCACCGTGTTTCAGCGCTTCGATCACCGACTTATAGGCATCCGGCAGTTCAATATATTTGCCGACCATGCCGATAGTCACTTCGCCTGCCGGGTTCGCTTCTTCGTAAATGACCTGTTCCCATTCAGACAGGTTAGCTTCCGGACAGTTCAAGCTGAATCGTTTACAAATATAATCATCAAGCCCCTGAGATTTCAACAGGCCTGGAATTTTATAAATGGAATCGACATCTTTCATTGAAATAACGGCTTTTTCCGGCACATTACAGAACAATGCAATTTTTGCACGCTCGTTGGCAGGAACCGCACGGTCGGAACGACAAATCAGAATATCGGGCTGAATACCGATAGACAGCAGCTCTTTCACGGAGTGCTGAGTCGGTTTAGTTTTCACTTCGCCCGCAGCCGCCAGGTAAGGTACCAGCGTCAGGTGCATAAACAGCGCGTGTTCACGACCGATATCTACCGCCAATTGACGAATCGCCTCAAGAAACGGCAGCGATTCGATATCACCGACGGTACCGCCGATTTCCACCAGTACCACATCGTGGCCTTCGCCGCCTTCCAGCACGCGCTCTTTAATCGCGTTAGTGATGTGAGGGATTACCTGTACGGTTGCGCCCAGATAGTCGCCACGGCGTTCTTTACGCAGAACGTCGGAGTAGATGCGGCCAGTCGTGAAGTTGTTGCGGCGAGACATCTTGGTGCGGATGAAACGCTCGTAGTGCCCCAGGTCCAGGTCGGTTTCAGCGCCGTCTTCAGTAACGAACACTTCCCCGTGTTGGATTGGGCTCATAGTACCCGGATCGACGTTGATGTACGGATCCAGTTTCATGATGGTCACGTTGAGACCACGGGCTTCCAGAATGGCTGCGAGGGAGGCTGCGGCAATGCCTTTACCCAGAGAGGATACGACCCCGCCGGTCACAAAAATATAGTTCGTTGTCATGCGGAACCTGAGAAGTTAGGTTTAAAAGACGATGGAATAACCAGGACGGGAAAGCAGTATACCCGAACATGACCTACGCCACAAACTTTCATTATTCCTCCTCTTCGTCAGGCTGACATTCACACAGGGAGGGAGAAAATAGCCCCTTTGAGGTAAATGTTTTTGACGTAAATCAAGCGCTTGTTATTTAAAAAATCACACAAATCGCTCTTGACCGCCTAAAACCTTTAGAGATCAATTTCCTGGCGTTTTACTTCCTGCCAAACTTCTTCCATTGTTTCCAGGTCTACCCCGGTCATTTCCAAGCCTCTGGCTGCGACAATACGTTCAACTTCGCGAAAACGACGTTCAAATTTATCGTTCGCTTTTTGCAAAGCGAGCTCCGCTTTCGTACCTAAATGACGCGCCATGTTGACCGTGGCAAAGAGCAAATCGCCCATTTCCTCTTCCAGTTTAGCCTGATCAACAACCGCCTGCCGCGCCTCGAACATCACCTCATCGATCTCTTCATAGACCTTATCGACGACCGGTCCCAGCGTCGTCCAGTCAAAGCCCACGTTTGAACACCGTTTCTGGATTTTTTGCGCGCGCATTAAGGCCGGTAAGCTGCGCGGAATATCGTCCAGCGCGGAATGCTGCGCTTTTTGCGCGCGCTCTTCCGTTTTGATTTGCTCCCAGCGAACTAATGCTTCTTCGCTATTATCCGCGGAAAGCTCGCCAAAAACATGCGGATGGCGGCGCTCCAGCTTGTCGCTGATGGCAGCGCAAATATCATTAAAATCGAAGCGGCCTTCTTCCTGCGCCATCTGCGCGTAAAACACCACCTGGAACAACAGGTCGCCCAGTTCGCCGCGCAAATCGTCAAAATCCTCACGCGCAATCGCATCCAGTACTTCATAGGTTTCTTCCAGCGTATAAGGCGCGATGCTGGCGAAGGTCTGCTCTTTATCCCACGGGCAGCCGTTTTCCGGGTCACGCAGGCGCTGCATGAGGGTGAGAAGACGGTCAATTTGATGGTTAGTTGTCATGGTTTTTAATCGGTTGTAAATACTAGCGACAATTGTAACGTATTATTCTTAACCATTCACGCACAGAGACACTACGGCAACGCCTATATAATAAAATATATTGTTAACAGGTGTTGAATACTACCTTTCCCGTATAACTTTAAAATTATTAATCGATACACAACAATATAATAATCATATAACTAATTTATTAAAAAAAACAGATATTTGCACCAGGCATTATAAATAACATCAATTAAGTAAAAAAATTATGCAAACACTATAAGCACCCCACCCAAAGAGCCTTCCCTTTCAAAAAAAATAAATTATTTCACTTTTACGCAAAAACGAGTAGCATGCACGCCAGTTTAATATTCAAAAAAGACCACTTTTTTTGTTTTTTTCTGGAACATACATGAAATAAATATATTGAAAGTATTACATATAATATTCTATGAGCAGGTACGATTATTCAGCTCATAAGAATATACTCATAAAAATGTAGAAATATAATATTTTTATTATGACCTATTTTTACCCAAAGCCCGCAGCATGGCTCTATGCCGCATATCCCTTGGTATACGCGTACAAAATGTTGCCATAAAACACGTTAATTAAGGATAACACGATGAAGTCATCTCATTTTTGTAAACTGGCAGTAACTGCATCTTTAGTTATGGGAATTGTCTCCGGCGCTCAAGCCGCGGGTAGCAACACAGCGAAGGTCACTTTCCTTGGTAATATTGTTGACTCCCCCTGCTCCGTCACATTGGATACGGAAGATCAAACAGTCAATATGGGTTCAAGTATCGGTAATGGCACGCTGAGTAATGGTAAAACGACCATCAACAATGCCCGTACCTTTCATATCGATCTTGAGGGTTGTACCTGGGCTACCGAGAAAAATATGAATGTGGTATTCACTACAGGTAGTGGAACCACAGCGGCTACAGGCGCCACGGATAATCTCGCGCTGATGAAGACTGACGGCACCGGCGCTATTAGCAATGTAAGCCTGGCAATCGGCGATGCTGGCAAAAACAATATCAAACTGGGCGATACCTATACACAGGCCATTGCGGACCTGGACGGAGATACCATTCTTGATGAGAAGCAAAGCCTGAATTTCACCGCCTGGCTGGTTGGCGCAGCAACCGGCACCGTAGGCACAGGTGAATTCAGCAGCGCCGCCAACGTCACTATCTCTTACCTGTAATTCAGTTAACAGAGTCACGACGATAATACCCTGCCGCTTTAGGTAGGGTACTCCTGTTGAGTTTTATTGCGGAATATATTTGATGAATAACACATGGAAAAGTGTTCTTTGCCCAATAGCGTGCGGAGTGGGAATGCTTCTAAGCGTCTCCCCTTATAGCGCGTCAGGCAAAGACATCGAATTTAATACCGATTTCCTCGATGTAAAAAATCGCGATAACGTTAACATTGCACAGTTTTCTCGTAAGGGTTTTATTCTGCCAGGCGTCTACCTCTTACAAATTAAAATTAACGGACAGACTCTGCCGCAGGAATTTCCTGTTAACTGGGTTATACCAGAACATGATCCACAAGGAAGTGAGGTTTGCGCAGAACCAGAATTAGTTACGCAATTGGGTATAAAACCGGAACTCGCGGAAAAACTCGTCTGGATAACGCACGGTGAACGACAATGTCTGGCGCCAGATTCACTGAAGGGCATGGATTTTCAGGCCGACCTGGGACACTCCACGCTGCTGGTGAATTTACCCCAGGCGTATATGGAATACAGCGATGTCGACTGGGACCCACCCGCCCGCTGGGATAATGGTATTCCCGGCATCATTCTGGATTACAACATTAATAATCAGCTCCGCCACGATCAAGAAAGCGGCAGCGAAGAGCAAAGCATCAGCGGCAACGGGACGTTAGGCGCGAACCTGGGCGCATGGCGACTGCGGGCCGACTGGCAGGCCAGCTACGACCATCGTGACGATGACGAGAACACTTCCACCCTCCACGATCAGAGCTGGAGCCGCTACTACGCCTATCGCGCACTACCGACGCTCGGGGCCAAACTTACGCTGGGCGAAAGCTATCTCCAGTCCGATGTTTTCGACAGCTTTAACTATATCGGTGCCAGCGTCGTTTCTGACGATCAGATGCTGCCGCCGAAACTGCGCGGCTATGCGCCGGAGATCGTGGGCATTGCGCGCTCTAATGCCAAAGTCAAAGTCTCCTGGCAGGGGCGCGTACTGTATGAAACGCAGGTGCCCGCAGGACCGTTCCGTATTCAGGATCTCAACCAGTCCGTTTCCGGTACGTTGCACGTCACCGTGGAAGAGCAGAACGGTCAGACCCAGGAGTTTGACGTTAACACCGCATCGGTTCCCTTCCTGACGCGCCCCGGCATGGTGCGCTACAAGATGGCGCTGGGCCGCCCGCAGGACTGGGATCATCACCCCATTACCGGCACATTCGCCTCGGCGGAAGCTTCGTGGGGGGTCACCAACGGCTGGTCGCTCTATGGCGGCGCAATTGGAGAAAGCAACTATCAGGCCGTGGCGCTGGGAAGCGGTAAGGATCTTGGCGTGGTGGGCGCGGTGGCAGTCGACATTACGCACTCCATCGCCCACATGCCGCAAGACGACGGGTTTGACGGCGAAACGCTGCAGGGTAACTCATATCGCATCAGCTACTCCCGTGACTTTGATGAAATCGACAGCCGACTAACCTTTGCCGGATACCGCTTCTCAGAAAAGAACTTTATGAGCATGAGCGACTATCTGGATGCGAAAACCTATCATCATCTCAATGCCGGTCACGAAAAAGAACGCTATACGGTCACCTATAACCAGAACTTCCGTGAACAAGGCATGAGCGCCTATTTCAGCTACTCACGCAGTACCTTCTGGGACAGCCCGGATCAGAGTAACTATAACCTGTCTCTTTCCTGGTACTTCGACTTAGGGTCGATAAAAAATCTCAGTGCGTCGCTGAACGGCTATCGCAGCGAATATAACGGTGATAAAGATGATGGCGTTTATATCTCGCTGTCTGTTCCCTGGGGCAATGATTCCATCAGCTACAACGGTACGTTTAACGGTAGTCAACACCGTAATCAGCTCGGCTATTCCGGCCACAGCCAGAACGGCGATAACTGGAAGCTTCACGTCGGGCAGGATGAACAAGGCGCACAGGCAGACGGTTATTACAGCCATCAGGGCGCGCTGACGGACATCGATCTAAGCGCGGATTATGAAGAAGGATCGTACCGTTCGCTGGGCATGTCGCTGCGCGGCGGCATGACGCTGACCACCCAGGGCGGCGCGCTACACCGGGGAAGTTTAGCGGGCAGCACACGTTTGCTGGTTGATACCGACGGCATTGCGGACGTCCCCGTTAGCGGTAACGACTCGCCAACCTCAACCAACATTTTCGGCAAGGCCGTGATTGCGGATGTCGGAAGCTATTCGCGCAGCCTGGCGCGTATCGATCTGAACAAATTGCCGGAGAAGGCGGAAGCTACTAAGTCGGTTGTGCAGATCACGCTCACCGAAGGCGCCATCGGCTACCGTCACTTTGACGTGGTCAGCGGCGAGAAAATGATGGCGGTTTTCCGGCTGGCAGACGGCGACTTCCCACCGTTCGGCGCCGAAGTGAAAAACGAGCGCCAGCAGCAGTTGGGCCTGGTGGCCAATGACGGCAACGCCTGGCTGGCGGGCGTAAAAGCCGGGGAAACATTGAAAGTCTTCTGGGATGGCGCGGCGCAGTGTGAAGCATCACTCCCGCCCACGTTTACACCGGAGCTATTGGCCAACGCGCTATTGCTGCCGTGCAAAATTCTGGAAGGTCAGCCCCCCACCGCACCGCAGAAAAGTTCTCCGCTGCCTGCGCAACCGCTGATCCAGGAACATACGCAAACCGATGGCCAACCGGCCGCGCCGGTGGCGACAACCACTCAAACCCCGCCCATACCGCTGGCTGACAACCATGCGGTGAATCGCAAGGATATGGAATAAAGGGAACCTGTAATGAACAAGACCAACCATTTTAAGCGCCAGGCGCTTATCGCTTCGGTATTACTGGCTGCGCCGCTGGTATCGCACAGCGCGATTGTGCCGGATCGTACCCGCGTTATTTTTAACGGCAATGAAAATTCAATCACCGTCACGCTGAAAAACGGCAACGCCACTCTGCCCTACCTCGCACAGGCGTGGCTGGAAGACGATAAGTTCGCCAAAGATACCCGCTATTTTACCGCCCTGCCGCCGCTGCAGCGTATTGAGCCAAAATCCGACGGGCAGGTTAAAGTCCAGCCGTTACCAGCCGCGGCTAGCCTACCGCAGGACCGGGAAAGTCTGTTTTATTTCAACGTGCGGGAAATTCCGCCGAAAAGCGATAAGCCCAATACGCTCCAGCTGGCGCTGCAAACGCGTATTAAGTTTTTCTACCGCCCGGTAGCCGTAGCCCGGCAGGTGGATAAGACGCACCCGTGGCAAACGAAGCTCACGCTGACCTACCAGGGCGATGGTGTGATCTTCGACAACCCCACACCGTTTTACCTCGTCATCAGCAATGCCGGTAGCAAAGAGAACGAAACCGCCTCCGGCTTTAAAAACCTGCTGATTGCCCCGCGTGAAAAAGTGACCTCTCCCATCAAAGGTGCCTCGCTCGGCAGCTCGCCGGTGGTGGGCTACGTCGATGATTACGGCGGCCATCGCCTGCTGGTTTTTACCTGCTCAGGGAATACCTGCAAGGTCAATGAGGAAAAAACCCGTGACGCTGAGAAGAAAGCGAATAAGTAATCCTGTGCGAAAGAGATCCATGACGATGTTGACTCGCTGGAAAATACTGGTGCTGCTGTGCGGTGGATTCGTTACCGGCACCGAGGCTGCCGGCACAAAAATCGTGCAACTGGAGCTGCATCTGGTCGTCACTCAACCACCGCCCTGTACGATAGGCGGCGCTTCCGTAGAGTTTGGCGATGTCCTGACCACCAAAGTTGGCGATGCTTCTCAAACGAAACCTGTGGGCTACAGCCTGAACTGCGATGGCAGAGCGAGCGACTATCTGAAGCTACAAATTCAGGGGACCACTACCACCATCAGCGGGGAGCAGGTTCTGCAAACTTCGGTTCAGGGGTTAGGCATCCGTATTCAGCAGGCGGGCAATAAGCAACTGGTTCCGGTTGGCATAACGGATTGGCTGAACTTCACCCTGAGCGGCAGCAATGGGCCGGAGCTGGAAGCCGTACCGGTTAAAGAGCCCACCACGCAGTTAGCGGGGGGCGATTTTAACGCCAGTGCGACGTTAGTCGTGGATTACCAGTGATGGAGAGATTCATAGTGAAAAGGGTGCTTATCCTGACGCTTTTAATCACCCAGTTTGCCTGCGCCGACAATTTGACCTTTCACGGCAAACTGATAAACCCGCCCGCCTGTACTATCAATAATGGTGAAACGCTGGAGGTCAGTTTTGGTAGCGTGATTATTGATAATATTGACGGCGTCAATTACCTGACCGAGATCCCGTGGACCCTTACCTGCGACAGCAGCTTTCGCGATGACGCATTAACTTTTACGTTGAGCTATCTGGGCACGGCGACGCCTTACTCCGCAAATGCCTTAACCACCAATGTCCCTGAGCTGGGCATTGAACTTCAGCAGAACGGCACGGTGTTTCCTCCCGGCACGTCGCTAACCATCGATGAATCATCGCTTCCCACACTAAAAGCCGTGCCGGTAAAACAGCCAGGTAAAGAGCCTGCCGAAGGCGATTTTGAGGCTTTTGCCACGTTACAGGTGGATTACCAATGAACCGTATTTTTCAAACTGCCGGGCATTTGATCGGAGGCGTAATGTTATGGGCGGTTTGCAATACGCTACCTGCCGCCACGCCTAATGTGCACTACAGCGGTAAGCTGGTTGCCGGCGCCTGTAACCTTGTAGTGGATAATGACACGATGGCGACGGTGGATTTTCATACTATTGGCAGTGACAATTTCGACGCCAGCGGGCAAACGACTCCTGTTCCATTCACACTTAGCCTCCAGGATTGCAAAACAGCGCTAGCCAACGGCGTGCTGGTGACCTTTCAGGGCATTGAAGACAGTACCCTGCCCGGACTGCTGGCGCTGGAGCCCTCGTCGGAGGCCAGTGGTTTTGCGATTGGCGTGGAAATGGCTGCACAGCAACCAGTGAGTATCAATGCAACAGTGGGTACAGCTTTTGTGCTGAAAGAAGGGATTACCACCATCAACTTGCAGGCCAGGCTGCAAAAATACGCTGGTGAAGAGGTTATGCCGGGGGAATTTTCGGGTAGCGCAACAGTGAGTTTTGAATATCAGTAACTTCTCAAGTTATATACTCATTTCTAATATTTTATTTAAATAATGGAAATTTAAATGAATCAAAAAGTATTATTTTTTCTAAGTATAATTGCATATCCTGGGATAACTCAGGCCATTAACCAAAATGTAATGATTGAACCATTAGTAATACGTGACTCAACAAATTATTTAGTACTACCTCAGGCTCAACAGGCTGAATTCTCACAATGCAAAAGCTGGCCGCATGATAGCACTGTTATTCCAGCAAAATATGAGGCAACCCTGCTTAATGGAGGTCTCATATCTATGTTTATTGGTGGCATAACAGTTAATTTATATACAACAGCAGATGTCAAAGTTAATACAGATGCCCAGTGTACATTACTCAATGGTAATTTTCCTGGTTATTACGGCATAACATGCTTTGTTACTGGTTATGACACAGACAAAGCTGTACCTGTAAGGACAGATAATGGCATGTCAATTATCGAAAGTAAATTATATGCTACAGGAACAATGAGATATATAACAGAGATCCCGATGGATGGCAGTGGCTTTCAGGGTATGGCGATTGGTGGTGCAGTAGTAATTAATACAGGCGCAATAACACCAACCCCTAATACGGGTGTTATTTCTAACATAACAATGCCACCACTATATGATCCCGGGTTTATTTTTACGGTACCTGGATGCGGTCAATACAAATATCATTCTGGGACAGGTTCTGTTTTTACGAATAACAATTCAACTTATACGGTTGCATCGCCGATTGGTTTCATAACTGCGTCTTTGGATAAGAACTCCGTGTTAAATTATAATGAACTTCATTATAACGATAAGGCAGAAAATATAGAACTAGGGAAAATTTATTTGATGTATAAGGAGAAAAATGTCACGTGAGGTGAAGGATTCGATTATACATTGGAAAATAGCACGATCAATGTAGTTTGTGCTGATAGCAGGATTAAAACAAATGTAGATTATCAATGTAGGAATGGTGATATGGGGGCATGCAACAATGGCGAACTGGGAAGAATAATCGGCAACTGGGAACGAATAAACGTTGATACTAATTGCAGCGTGACAGTTATTTTGCCCTGGCAATAGTATTTTTCTTAATAGATCTGAGTTTACGATTGCATACTTTTATACTCATATACCCTAAATAATTCGAGTTGCAGGCAGGCGGCGACGCAGTGACAAATTCGTCTGATACGAATTTGAACAGCCGAAGGCTGCCTGCGGTGGGGGACAAGGATGTCCCCCATCAATCCCCGGGGCTTACGCTGGTCAGTGACTGGGGGGAGCGAGGACAAATTGGCAAGGCCGATGTGAACGCCACTTACGGCGGCCCTTTAGGGCGAGGCCCGGAGAGCCGGGCCATGCAAACACACAGGCAACGTAAAGTATAACGGGTAGATATATCAGACTACTTTGTAGATAATAACGTTTCACTTTACCCCCCGTGCAGTCGCCGTGCATCAATCACATCCGGCACCTGGTTCAGCTTACCGAGCACCCGGCCCAGCACCTGCAGGTTGTAGATCTCGATGGTCATATCAATGGTGGCGATCTGCTGTTTAATATCGCTGCGGCTGGCGACGCCCAGCACGTTGACTTTTTCGTTAGCCAGAATGGTGGTGATATCACGTAGCAAGCCGCTGCGATCGTTGGCCTGGACGCGCACCACCAGCGAATATCCCGCCGAATAGCTTTCGCCCCATACCGCCTCTACGATCCGCTCCGGCGCATGGGAGCGCAGTTCCGCCAGCTGTTCGCAGTCGGCCCGGTGCACGGAAATTCCCCGCCCCTGAGTAATGAAGCCGACAATTTCATCGCCAGGAATCGGCTGGCAGCAGCGGGCAATGTGGTGCATCAGGTTACCAACCCCTTCCACCACCACGCGCCCGTCGTCTTTACGACGATTTTGCGGCGCGTATGTTTTTTGCTGAAGCTGTTTCAGCGCCGCTGCATCCTGCTCCTCCGCACTCGGCTTATTGAACTGCGATTGCAGGAAATTCACCATCTGATTAAGACGGATATCGCCGCCGCCTATCGCCGCCAGCAACTCTTCCAGCTCATTAAAGTTGTAGCGCGGCAGCAGATGTTTCTCGGCCTCTTTCAGGCTAATCCCCAAATGCGCCAGCTCATCGTCGAGGATCTGCCGTCCAGCCTGGATATTTTTGTCACGATCCTGCTTGCGGAACCAAGCGTGAATTTTCGAGCGTCCGCGGCTGGTCGTCACATAGCCCAGGTTTGGATTCAGCCAGTCGCGGCTGGGATTCGGCTGCTTCTGAGTGATAATTTCAACCTGATCGCCCATCTGCAACTGATAGGTGAATGGCACAATACGCCCACCAATTTTCGCGCCGATGCAGCGGTGCCCGACATCGCTGTGGATGTGGTAAGCAAAATCGAGCGGCGTAGATCCGGCAGGCAAGTCAACCACGTCGCCTTTTGGCGTAAAAACGTAGACCCGATCGTCAAACACCTGGCTGCGCACTTCATCCAGCATTTCGCCGGAGTCGGCCATCTCTTCCTGCCAGGCGATCAGCTTACGCAGCCACGCAATTCTGTCTTCATGACCGGAACGCACGCCGCCGGACGCGGCGCCTTCTTTATACTTCCAGTGTGCCGCCACGCCCAGTTCGGCGTCTTCATGCATCTGTTTGGTACGGATCTGGATCTCAACGGTTTTACCGCCCGGCCCCAGGACCACGGTGTGGATAGACTGGTAACCGTTCGGTTTCGGGTTAGCGACATAATCATCGAATTCATCCGGCAGGTGGCGATAGTGCGTATGCACTATCCCCAACGCGGCGTAGCAGTCTTGCAGACGTTCAGCGACGATACGCACGGCGCGCACGTCAAAGAGTTCATCAAACGCCAGATGCTTTTTCTGCATTTTGCGCCAGATGCTATAAATATGTTTTGGTCGTCCGTAGACTTCCGCCTGCACGCCTTCGTTTTTCATTTCGGCGCGCAGATGTCCAACAAACTCTTCGATGTAATGTTCGCGATCGAGACGGCGCTCATGCAGCAGTTTGGCGATGCGTTTGTATTCCGCCGGATGCAGGTAGCGGAAACAGTAGTCTTCCAGTTCCCACTTCAGTTGCCCGATGCCCAGACGATTAGCGAGCGGCGCATAGATGTTGGTACATTCTTTCGCCGCCAGCACGCGCTCATCTTCCGGCGCCTCTTTCACTTCGCGCAAATGAGCGATTCGCTCGGCCAGTTTGATCACCACGCAGCGGAAATCATCCACCATCGCCAATAACATTCGACGGACGTTATCAACCTGCTCCGAAGAAACAGAGTCGTTATGAGTGGCGTTTAACTGGCGGATCGCCGCCATATCGCGCACGCCATGAATCAGGGTAACGATAGATTTGCCGACGCTTTCGCGCAGTACATCTTCGCTGACTACGTTGGCGTCGGCCAGAGGGAACAGTAGCGCCGCCCGCAGCGTGTCGATATCCATACTCAGCGTGGAAAGAATTTCTACCATCTCCACGCCACGCCACAGCAACAGATCCGCATCCGGATGTCCTTGTGTCTGTTGCAGGCAATACGCCCAGGTTTCGGCTAAGCGCTCACACGACTGCTGGCTGGAAATTCCCAGGCTTGCGATCCACTTCTTCGGATCAAATTCACCAGCTTTATTAATATGTGCACTTCTTACCGCGACCATCGTCCTCTCCTTAAGGGACCAGGCCTACCGAAGTCGGTAAGCCGGTAATCATTACATGCGCTCGAACAGAACCATTGATTCCAGATGTCCTGTGTGCGGGAACATGTCGAGCATCGCTAAACGCGTAACCTCATATCCCGCATTGACCAGCGCTTCACTATCGCGCGCCAGCGTCGCCGGGTTACAGGATACATAAACAATGCGAATAGGTTTTAATTTTATAATATGTCGCATCACTCCTGTAGCCCCCGCACGCGCAGGATCGAGTAAGACTTTGTCAAAGCCGTTTTTCGCCCACGGCTGCTTCGTGACATCTTCCTCCAGGTTCTCATGGAAGAATGTCACATTATGTAAACCATTGCGGATGGCGTTTTCACGGCCTTTTTCTACCAGCGCCGGAACGCCCTCAACCCCTACCACGCTTGCCGCGCGCGTTGCCAGCGGCAGCGTAAAATTCCCCATTCCGCAGAACAGATCCAGGACACGATCCTCGGCGCGCACATCAAGCCACTCCAGCGCGCGGGCGACCATTTGCTGGTTTACCGCCTCATTAACCTGAATAAAGTCTCGCGGACTGAAGGCTAAACGTAAGCCGTGCGAATCATACCAGGGCGCTTCGCCAGATACCGTTTCCAGTATCTCGCTAAACGGCGCCAGAAACAGAGACAATCCCTCAGAATGCGAAAAGCGTTCCAGTTTTTCTTTATCCGCCGCACTTAATGGCGCGGTATGGCGCAGAATCATCAGCGTACCGCTTCCCGCCTGTACCAGCTCAACATGCCCAAGATGTCGGGTGCCGTGTAAACTCGCCAGACACGCCCTGATTCGGGGCAGCAATGCTGCAAGCTGGGGCGCCAAAACAGGGCACTGTTCGACATTGACGATATCGCTGGAACCCGCTTTGCGAAATCCCATTTGCAGCGGTTTATCCGGCGGGCAATTCAGACTTAACCGCGCACGACGCCGATAACCCCAGGGCGCGCCGGCGATGATGTCCTTCACCTCGTGTTTCATCAAACGCGCCAGCGCCGCGCTTTTGCTGCGTTGTTGCAGGGCGATGCTGACATGCTGTTGCTGACAACCGCCGCAGACGCCAAAATGCGGGCAGCGCGGCGTTTCTCGTTCCGGGCTATCATTCAAACGGCGCGAAACGCGTGCGCGGGCAAATTGCTTTTTATCTTCTGTAATAATGACTTCTGCGCTTTCCTCAGGCAATAAACCGGGGATAAACAGCGCTTTTCCGTTATGACGGGCTACGCCCTGACCAAATGAATCGAGGTCATTGACTTTAACGGTTATGATCTGACGCGTCGTCACGCGCCGTTTTGCAGAGTAGAATTGCGCCATCGACCAGCTTTTCTCAATTTAACAGTGTGACCCTAATTGTCCCATAACGGAACTCCATGACCAACTACAGCCTGCGCGCACGCATGATGATTCTGATCCTGGCCCCGACCGTCCTGATAGGTTTGCTGCTCAGTATCTTTTTTGTAGTGCACCGCTATAACGACCTGCAGCGTCAACTGGAAGATGCCGGCGCCAGTATTATTGAACCGCTCGCCGTCTCCAGCGAATATGGTATGAACTTACAAAACCGAGAGTCTATCGGCCAACTTATCAGCGTCCTGCACCGCAGACACTCTGATATTGTGCGGGCAATTTCCGTTTATGACGATCATAACCGCCTGTTTGTAACGTCTAATTTCCATCTGGACCCCTCACAGATGCAGCTTCCCGCCGGAGCGCCGTTTCCACGTCGTCTGAGCGTCGATCGCCACGGCGATATTATGATTCTGCGCACCCCGATTATCTCGGAGAGCTATTCGCCGGACGAGTCAGCGATTGCCGACGCAAAAAATACCAAAAATATGCTGGGGTATGTGGCGCTTGAACTGGATCTCAAGTCGGTAAGGCTACAGCAATACAAAGAGATTTTTATCTCCAGCGTGATGATGCTTTTTTGTATTGGCATTGCGCTGATCTTTGGCTGGCGGCTTATGCGCGATGTCACCGGGCCTATCCGTAACATGGTGAATACCGTTGACCGCATTCGCCGCGGACAACTGGATAGCCGTGTGGAAGGATTTATGCTGGGCGAACTGGACATGCTGAAAAACGGCATTAATTCCATGGCGATGTCGCTTGCCGCCTATCACGAAGAGATGCAGCATAATATCGATCAGGCCACTTCAGACCTGCGTGAAACCCTTGAGCAGATGGAAATCCAAAACGTTGAGCTGGATCTGGCGAAAAAGCGCGCCCAGGAAGCGGCGCGTATTAAGTCGGAGTTCCTGGCGAACATGTCGCACGAACTGCGAACGCCGCTGAACGGCGTCATTGGCTTTACCCGCCTGACATTAAAAACGGAGCTGAACCCCACCCAGCGTGACCATCTGAACACCATTGAGCGTTCCGCGAATAATCTGCTGGCGATCATTAATGACGTGCTCGACTTCTCCAAGCTGGAAGCCGGTAAGCTCATTCTGGAAAGTATCCCTTTTCCACTGCGCAACACGCTGGATGAAGTGGTTACGCTGCTGGCCCACTCGTCGCATGATAAAGGGCTGGAGTTGACGTTAAATATTAAAAACGACGTCCCGGATAATGTGATTGGCGACCCGCTGCGCCTGCAACAGGTCATTACTAATCTGGTGGGTAATGCCATTAAGTTCACCGAGAGTGGCAATATCGACATTCTGGTAGAAAAGCGGGCACTCAGTAACACCAAAGTACAGATTGAAGTGCAGATCCGCGATACGGGGATCGGCATTCCGGAACGCGACCAGTCGCGACTGTTTCAGGCGTTTCGCCAGGCCGATGCCAGTATTTCTCGCCGTCACGGCGGCACCGGCCTTGGGCTGGTGATTACGCAAAAGCTGGTCAACGAAATGGGCGGGGATATCTCTTTCCACAGCCAGCCTAATCGCGGCTCGACCTTCTGGTTTCATATTAATCTTGATCTTAACCCAAATGTTATTATTGACGGGCCGTCGACCGCATGTCTGGCCGGAAAACGGCTGGCTTATGTCGAACCGAATGCTACCGCCGCGCAATGTACCCTGGATCTACTGAGCGACACGCCGGTGGAGGTGGTTTACAGCCCGACCTTCTCCGCGCTGCCGTTAGCGCACTACGATATTATGATTTTGAGCGTTCCGGTGACCTTCCGCGAGCCGCTCACCATGCAGCATGAACGTCTGGCGAAAGCGGCGTCAATGACGGACTTTCTACTGCTGGCGCTACCTTGCCATGCGCAAATTAACGCCGAAAAGCTGAAACAAGGAGGCGCGGCGGCCTGTCTGTTAAAACCATTGACGTCAACGCGCCTGTTGCCAGCGCTGACAGAATATTGCCAGTTGAATCACCATCCTGAACCGCTGCTAATGGATACCAGTAAAATCACCATGACGGTTATGGCGGTTGATGATAATCCCGCTAATCTGAAGCTTATCGGCGCGTTACTGGAAGATAAAGTCCAGCACGTAGAACTTTGTGATAGCGGACATCAGGCGGTGGATCGGGCGAAACAAATGCAGTTTGATCTGATTTTGATGGATATTCAGATGCCGGATATGGACGGCATACGCGCCTGCGAATTGATTCACCAGCTTCCTCATCAGCAACAAACACCGGTTATTGCCGTTACGGCACATGCGATGGCCGGGCAAAAAGAGAAGTTGCTCAGCGCGGGCATGAACGACTATCTGGCTAAACCGATAGAAGAAGAGAAGTTGCATAATCTGTTGCTGCGCTATAAACCTGGCGCCAACGTAGCAGCGCGCCTGATGGCGCCGGAACCGGCTGAGTTTATCTTCAATCCGAATGTAACGCTCGACTGGCAGCTTGCGCTCCGCCAGGCTGCCGGTAAGCCCGATCTGGCACGGGATATGCTGCAAATGCTGATTGATTTTCTGCCGGAAGTGCGCAACAAAATTGAAGAACAACTGGTGGGAGAAAATCCCAACGGTTTGGTCGATCTGGTCCATAAGCTACACGGGAGCTGCGGCTATAGCGGCGTACCGCGGATGAAGAACCTTTGCCAGCTTATTGAGCAACAGCTTCGCAGCGGCGTCCACGAAGAGGAGCTGGAGCCTGAGTTTCTGGAGCTGCTGGATGAGATGGATAATGTCGCGCGTGAAGCGAAGAAGATATTAGGCTGATATTCGCCGGATGGCGGCGTGACCGCCTTATCCGGCCTACAACTCAGCGTAACTGTTGCCCCGCTTTCAGCGTTGCAGCCACGTTGCGCGCGGTCATTCGTACGTTTTCACTCGCATTCTTCAGCGCGTCCTCCAGCGTGCAGATGGTATAAATCACGCTGAAAACGGCATCAAGCCCATGTTCATGAACCACGCCAACGTCCGCCGTCAGGCTACCCGCAATACCAATTACCGGCTTGTTATACCGTTTGGCGATGTTTGCCACGCCAATAGGGACTTTACCGTGAATGGTCTGGCTGTCGATGCGTCCCTCGCCGGTGATGACTAAATCAGCATCCGCAAGACACGCTTCCAGATGAAGCGCATCGGTGACAATCTCAATGCCACGCCGTAGCTGCGCGCCGCAAAACGCGTATAACGCCGCCCCCATGCCGCCTGCCGCGCCGCCGCCTGCCAGATCCAACACATCGACATGCAGATCGCGAGCAATCAAATGCGCATAGCGAGTCAATGCCGTCTCCAGGCGTTCAATCATTTCCGGCGTCGCCCCTTTTTGCGGACCAAAAACCGCAGACGCGCCCTCTTTGCCGGTAAGGGGATTCGTGACATCGCAGGCGACCTCTATATGGCACGCCGACAAACGCTTATCCAGGCCGCTGATATCAATGCTGGCGAGTGTTTCCAGCCCAATGCCGCCTTGCGCAATATCATTGCCCTGCGCATCCCGTAGCCTGGCCCCCAGCGCCTGTACCATCCCCGCGCCGCCATCGTTGGTGGCGCTACCGCCGATACCAATAATGATATGCTCAACGCCCGCATCCAGCGCATGACGGATCAGCTCGCCGGTTCCCCATGACGTGGTCTTCAACGGATCGCGTTGCGCGGGCGGCACCTGCTCCAGCCCGCTGGCGGCCGCCATTTCAATGAATGCGGAACGCGCATCGCCGGAAAGCCCATAAAACGCATTGACGCGATGCCCCAACGGCCCGGTGACCTCAACATGCACGATTCGACCCGCCGTCGCTTCAACCATCGCTTCGACAGTACCCTCTCCGCCATCAGCCAGCGGCAATTTCAGGTAATCGGCGTCAGGCCAGATCTCGCGAAATCCTTGTTCAATGGCGGTCGCTACCTCAAGAGCACTCAAACTTTCCTTATACGAGTCTGGTGCGATCACTATTTTCATAAGTCGTCCTTACGCATGTTGATCCTGTTAAGCATACACCCAGAGAAGCACCGGTTCCTTACGGAACCGGTTCTGACTTAACGCACCATGCAAGGACGCTTATTATCAAACGTCCAGCCAGGAATTAAGTACTGCATTCCCATCGCGTCGTCACGCGCGCCTAAGCCATGTTTTTGATAGAGCTCATGCGCTTTCATCACCTGATCCATATCGAGCTCAACGCCCAGCCCCGGTTTGGTCGGTACTTGCACCATGCCGCCTTTAATTTCAAACGGTTCTTTAGTCAGACGTTGGTTGCCTTCCTGCCAGATCCAGTGGGTATCGATCGCGGTGATCTTGCCCGGCGCCGCCGCGGCAACATGGGTAAACATCGCCAACGAAATATCAAAGTGGTTGTTAGAGTGCGAGCCCCAGGTCAGACCGAACTCATGACACATTTGCGCCACGCGTACAGAGCCTTGCATAGTCCAGAAGTGCGGGTCCGCCAGCGGGATATCGACGGATTGCAGCGACAGCGTATGCCCCATTTGACGCCAGTCGGTCGCTATCATATTGGTGGCCGTCGGTAATCCGGTCGCGCGACGGAATTCCGCCATCACTTCACGTCCGGAAAAACCCTGCTCCGCGCCGCACGGATCTTCTGCATAGGCCAGAGAACCTTTCAGGTATTTACCAATGCTGATCGCTTCGTTCAGCGACCAGGCACCGTTTGGATCGAGCGTAACGCGCGCTTGTGGGAAACGTTTCGCCAGCGCCACGATTGACTCGGCCTCTTCTTCGCCCGCCAGCACGCCGCCTTTCAGTTTGAAGTCGTTGAAGCCGTATTTTTCATAGGCGGCTTCCGCCAGACGCACTACCGTTTCCGGCGTCATCGCCTCTTCATGGCGCAAACGATACCAGTCGCATTGCTCATCCGGCTGGCTCTGATACGGCAGCGGCGTAGCCTTGCGATTGCCGACAAAGAACAGATAACCCAGCATTTCGACTTCGCTGCGCTGCTGACCGTCGCCTAACAGCGAAGCGACGTTGACGCCCAGATGTTGGCCCAAAAGGTCAAGCATTGCCGCTTCAATGCCCGTCACCACATGGATAGTGGTACGGAGATCGAACGTTTGTAAACCGCGTCCGCCCGCATCGCGATCGGCAAACTGGTTGCGAACGGCGGTCAGGACATTTTTATATTCACCCAGCGTTTTTCCCACCACCAGTGGGATCGCATCTTCCAGCGTTTTGCGAATTTTTTCGCCGCCAGGAATCTCGCCGACCCCGGTATGACCGGAGTTATCTTTAATAATGACGATGTTGCGCGTGAAGAACGGGGCGTGCGCGCCGCTCAGGTTCATCAGCATACTGTCATGACCCGCAACCGGGATAACCTGCATTTCAGTCACTACAGGCGTCGTAAATTGAGTACTCATAACTGTGTCCTTATTCAGAATTAGTGACGACCAAAAACAGGGCGTTTGCGGTCAAAAGTCCAGCCGGGGATCAGGTATTGCATCGGGCCTGCATCATTACGCGCGCCGCCTGGCAGCTTTTTATACGCGTCATGCGCTTTTCGCACCTGTTCCCAGTCAAGCTCCACGCCCAGTCCTGGCGCATCCGGAACGGCAATTTTGCCGTTTTTAATTTCCAGCGGATTTTTAGTCAGGCGGCAATCGCCCTCCTGCCAGATCCAGTGCGTATCAATAGCGGTGGGTTTGCCTGGCGCCGCCGCGCCGACATGGGTAAACATCGCCAGTGAAATATCAAAATGGTTATTCGAATGGCAGCCCCAGGTTAGCCCCCAGTCATCGCACAGTTGCGCCACGCGAACGGCGCCGGTGAGGGTCCAGAAATGCGGGTCGGCAAGAGGAATATCTACCGCGTTGAGCATCACTGCATGTCCCATTTCACGCCAGTTGGTGGCAATCATATTGGTCGCCACCGGCAGTCCTGTCGCGCGGCGGAACTCCGCCATGACTTCGCGACCAGAGAATCCTTGCTCCGCGCCGCACGGATCTTCCGCGTAGGTCAGTACATCATTCAGCCCTTTGCACAACGCAATGGCTTCATCCAGTAGCCAGGCGCCGTTCGGATCCACGGTAATACGTGCGTCCGGGAAGCGTTTTTTTAGCGCGCGAACGGTATCAATCTCTTGTTCGCCCGGCAGCACGCCGCCCTTGAGTTTAAAATCTTTAAAGCCGTAGCGATCCTGAGACGCTTCCGCCAGCCGCACGACCGCGTCGCTGTTCAGCGCTTCCTGATGGCGCAGGCGATACCATTCATGACTGCCCGGCGTGCTTTCCAGATACGGCAGATCGGTTTTAGTGCGATCGCCAATATAGAAGAGATAGCCCAACACGGTGACGGCATCGCGCTGTTTACCGGGTCCTAACAGTTCACAGACCGGCACATTAAGCGCCTGCCCCAGTAGATCAAGCAGCGCCGCTTCCAAAGCTGCCACCGCGTTAACCCGCAGTTCAAACGTCCATGCGCCTTTACCAAAGGTGTCAAAATCAGCAGCCTAGTTGCCTTTATGCACCTGCTGCACCACTTTGTTCAGGCGGGCGACTTCCTGGCCTAATACCATCGGAATAGCATCGACCAGCGTCTGATAAATCACTTCTCCGCCCGGCGCCTCGCCGACGCCAGTATGCCCGGCGTTATCGGTGAGGACGACGATGTTACGGGTGAAGTACGCGTTATGCGCGCCGCCGATGTTGAGTAGCATACTGTCATGTCCGGCAACCGGAATGACCTTCATGTCCGTAATAACGGGACTGGATTGCGTTGTCATGATAATTGTCCTGCGACAGGTTTCAGTTCAATACGCTTAATATCACCTACCAGCACCAGATAGCTGATGATGGCCACCAGGGCATGTACGCCGACATAGATCAACGCGCCGTTGAAGGAACCGGTGGTGCCAACGATGTAACCAATCGCGATTGGCGTCACAATACCGGAGATATTGCCGAACATATTAAACAAGCCGCCGGAAAGACCGCTGATCTCTTTCGGCGCGGTATCCGCCATTACTGCCCAGCCCAACGCGCCGATACCTTTACCGAAGAAGGCCAACGCCATAAAGCCGATGATCATCCATTCCACGTTCACATAGTTACAGAACACCATAACCATTGACAGCAACATTCCCAGCACAATCGGCGTCTTGCGCGCGATATTCAGGAAGCCAGTACGACGCATCAGCCAGTCGGAAATGATGCCGCCCAACACGCCGCCGATAAAGCCGCAGATTGCAGGAACCGAGGCGACAAAGCCCGCTTTGAGAATCGACATGCCGCGCGCCTGGACCAAATAGACCGGGAACCAGGTAATAAAGAAATAGGTCAATGCGTTAATACAGTACTGACCGATGTAAACGCCAATCATCATACGAGAGCCCAGCAGCTGTTTGATCTGGCCCCATTTGACGCTAAACGGTACTTTCGCTTTGGTGTCTTTCTGATCCATATTGATCAGCGCGCCGCCTTCTGCGATGTACTCCAACTCTTTCTTATTTACGCCCGGATGGTTATTCGGTTCATGGATAACTTTCAACCAGATAAAGCTGATGATGATCCCTAACCCGCCCATAAAGAAGAAGACATGCGACCAGCCCACTTCGTGCGTCAGCCAGCCCATAATCGGCGCGAAAATAACCGTGGCAAAGTATTGCGCGGAGTTAAAGATGGCCACCGCCGTTCCCCTCTCCTGCGCCGGGAACCAGGCCGCAACGATGCGACTGTTGCCCGGGAAAGAAGGCGATTCCGCCAGACCAACCAGGAAACGAAGCGTAAAGAGGGCGACAATAATGCCGAAACCACTAAAGATATCGACAAAACCCTGCAACAGGGTGAAGACTGACCAAATGAAAATAGACCAGAAATAGACACGTTTGGAACCAAAGCGGTCCAGCAGCCAGCCGCCCGGGATCTGCCCGATAACATAGGCCCATGAAAAAGCAGAAAAAACATAGCCCATGCCTACCGGATCAAGACCGATATCTTTGGCCATTTCTGAGCCGGCAATGGACAATGTGGCGCGGTCGCCGTAGTTGAAGGATGTGACGATAAACAGCATCACCACTATCCAGTAGCGGGCGTTCGTGCGTTTCTCCGCACTGCTCGCCGCGTGACTTAATGAACTCATTGTTGCACTCCTGAAATTTCGCGTTAGCTACGCTCACTCTGAACTGCACAACCGGTAGGGAATCAGAGATAACGTTTCCTTGTTGCAGCTTTTATTAGGTCGTTTGCTTTGCACGCTGCATGCTTTTATTCACTGGCAGGAGAAGTATAAAAAGCGCGCCACACACACTCACCGTGCAACAACACAGTATTTTGGCGATGAATTACGCCTGTTTATGGCAAAAGCCCAGGACAGTGGAAGCCACTTCACGGAAATGAAATCAGAAGGCGTCGGCGTCGACGCAGGAGGAATAAAAAGAGAAGAATGTGAAACAGGTCGCTTGATTACATGAAAACGCCCGTAAAAAACTGCCGCTTTTGCGGGCATATGCCCAAAGCTAACACGATTCAGTTACTTTACACTGTGTACAGGTCGTGATTTTGCTTACTGGCAACGCAAGCAAACGAAAAGGTACCCTCCCGTAGGGGGGAGGGATTTACCTCAGGAAAGTAAAGTTCCCCAGTTTTCAACCCAGGGATTGGATTGGCTCTCCGGCTCCGGATGTTCGCTGGCGTCAATGAATAGCATCTCCCCCACCCGCTGCGCGCTTTGCTCCTGCAACAGGGCATCAAACTGTTTGCCGCCATTACAGAAATTGGGGTAGCTGCTATCACCTAGCGCAATCACCCCGTAACGCAGGTTTGGTTGAAAACCGACTGTATCTTTAATGCCGTGAAAGAGCGGCGCAATGCTATCCGGTAGATCGCCCTGCCCGGTCGTCGAGGTAACGACCAGCGCAACCTTATCCTGATATTGCTGCCAGTCAGACAGTTCAGGATCTTCAAACACGGTCGCGCTGTGGCCCTGTCTGGCGAGGATCGCTTCCGCTTCTTCCGCCACCAGCAGTGAGTTGCCATACATGGTCCCGACAAAAATACCAATTTCTGCCATTATGCGTATCTCCCTGAATTATGCCTGATGAGTCTCATCCTGCCGGGACGCCGCCGTAAACTCAACCCTTTCATTGTCAGGGAGAAGTCCACGCCAGCCAAACTGTGTCAGCGCCTGCATCCAGGTTTCATCCAACCCGGCCTGAATTATCAACGGCTGTCCGGTGAAGGGGTGCGTCAGTTCAAGCCGACTGGCATGAAGCATCAGGCGACGACAGGCAAAATGCTCTGCGGCGCTGCGGTTTTGTCGCAAATCGCCATGCTTGCTGTCGCCGATGATAGGATGACGCAGATGCGCCAGATGACGACGAAGCTGGTGCTTGCGTCCCGTTTTTGGTTCCAGCTCAACCAGGCCATAACGCGTGGTGGGATAACGCCCGGTCGGCACCGCCATTTCGACCGTCGCCAGCCCGCGATACTGCGTTACAGCCGGCTGGGGCGCTTTATCTTCGCGGGCGAATTTATCGGCAATTTTATCGCGCTCTTCCACCAGCGGATAATCCAGTACCGCGTCATCCATCAGCCAGCCGCGCACAATGGCATGGTAGCGTTTACGGATGTGGTGCTGCTCGAACTGCTGCGCCAGACGGCGTCCCGCTTCGCTGGACAGCCCCATTAACAGTACGCCCGACGTGGGTCTGTCGAGACGGTGGGCGGTAAAAACATGCTGGCCGATTTGGTCGCGCACCGTTTGCATGACCACGACTTTTTCGTCGCGATCCAGCCAGCTCCGGTGAACAAGCCAGCCTGCGGGTTTATTCACGGCAACCAGCCACGGGTCTTGATAGAGGATCTCCAGCATCAGGATTTATCGCGGGCGAATAGCGCATCCAGATCCTGCAAAACCGCCAGGATCGCCTCCCGCTGCGGATGATCCGCCGCCAGCGCCATTTCATAATAAGGGGCGACGGCAAACGCCTCGGGCAGCGGCTGCGCATTATCAAGTAGGGTATGCATACGTGGGATCAATACCCATTGCAGCCATTCCAGCGGTTCCATGGTATCCATAAAAAATGGTTGGGTGCTGGTAAACAGGTGCGCCTGCGGCGCATCCTGCCGCCAGTGGCGATGCTCGCGCAGCAGCGTTTCAAGCGTATGTAACTGCTGACGCACACGGTCATGAGTCGTCATGTTAAAAACCTCAATGATGAAAATCTGGCGCGAAGAATAACAAAAAAAAGGGAGCACTGTATAAACAGTGCTCCCGGTTCGTTTCGCAGCATTCCAGCTACTTTTCGTGCTCCCTGCTCATCCGTGACAACTTTTCCTGTGACCTTACGGCCTGTTCATCCTGAACGTTTGCATCCTGCGCACATCGCCCGATGTGATAGCTTCTTCCTGAAGCGTCCCTGGTCATCCAGACCCGCCGAACATCCTGATCGGCTCTCGTTCTCCGTCCTGGAGGTGTCCTTTAACGCATCCTGCGCTTTCCACTTTGCTTCATCCTGAAGCCTTTCCTTGTAACACCATCCTGGCGTGTCCTGCTGAAGCGTCATCATCCTGACGTTCTCTTCGTTGTACGACTCCCTGTCGACGAAGATAGAATCGCCTGTTTCACCTTGTCTTACAAGACGCTTACAGACAATACCTTAAGTAAATTTTCATATGAAAGTGCGCAAAAACATTTTAATTAGTTGTTTTATATAGACTTACATAAGAAAACGGAACTCAGTATCCGCTGATATCCTGGCGATCTCCTACAGACTTTGTAAGAGATCTCTCACACCCGTTAGGGCAAACGATTACAGAAGAGGATTAAGTTGCGTAAGGAATTCCGCAAGCGTTGCGGCAAGAACGGTGCGATTACGGGTGCCCAGCGTTTCTTTAATCACCTCGCCGGACAGGTTACAGACCGAAATGACCTCAAGCTCATTTTCCTGCGTCGCAATAAAAAGCGTGGGAGGAAGCTTGAACCGCTTTTGCGTGACCAGGTGGCCTATCAGATTTTCCTGCACGCGCCGAAAGTCATCCTGACTCCAGGTTTGCAGTAGCGTAAGCTTTTCATCCGCAAACTGCGCGGGCATGTCGCCAGCAAACTGCGTGGTGTAAAACGCGTGGAGCGCAGGTTGTACCATAATATCAAAGGCGCGTTCAACCGCGTTTACATTTTCTTCGCCTTCAAAAGGTTGCGGCTGCCAGTAAACGGCATCGCGGGTTGAAGAAATAATGCACGGAGAAGGTACGCCATACAGTTCTTCGCTCAACGGCCAGCTACCGTGTTTTTCTTGCCACGCGTCGCAGTAACGCGTCGTAAAGGCTTTCAATGCCTGCGCTGTCAGTTCGTCCACCAGTTTCTCTCTTCATAAAAGCCAGGATACACTTGACGCATAGTGTATCTGGTTTATGACGGTGAAACATGTCTTCTTATGAAAACCATCAGGCTCTTGATGGACTGACTCTCGGAAAATCAACGGATTACCGGGACAATTATGACGCCAGCCTGCTGCAGGGCGTACCGCGCAGTTTGAATCGCGACCCGCTCGGATTAACAGCCGATAATTTGCCGTTCCACGGCGCGGATATCTGGACGTTGTATGAACTTTCCTGGCTTAACAGCCAGGGTCTTCCGCAGGTCGCCGTCGGGCATGTCGAACTGGATTACACCAGCGTTAATTTAATCGAATCCAAAAGTTTTAAACTGTATCTGAACAGCTTTAACCAGACGCGCTTTGACACCTGGGAGACGGTGCGCCAGACGCTGGAGCGCGATCTGCGCGCCTGCGCGCAGGGCAACGTTAGCGTGAGGCTTCATCGTCTTGATGAGCTGGAAGGACAGCCTGTCGCCCATTTCCACGGCACCTGTATTGACGATCAGGATATCAGTATCGACAACTACCAGTTTACTACCGACTATCTGCAACATGCGGTCAGCGGCGAGAAGCAAGTAGAGGAGACGCTGGTCAGTCATCTGTTGAAATCCAACTGCCTGATCACCCACCAACCGGACTGGGGCTCGATACAAATTCAGTATCGCGGGCGCAAAATCGACAGGGAAAAACTGCTGCGTTATCTGGTCTCCTTCCGTCACCATAATGAATTTCACGAGCAGTGTGTAGAGCGTATTTTTAATGACATTCTGCGCTTCTGCCAGCCGGAAACGTTAAGCGTTTATGCGCGCTATACTCGCCGCGGCGGGCTGGACATTAATCCCTGGCGCAGCAATACCGATTTCGTGCCCGCCACAGGCAGGCTGGCGCGACAGTAATTTTTTTGTCAATTTTGCGTGCCGGATTGCGCATGTAAGGTTGTGAAAGGTCATCAGCCAGGGCTATTGTAATCAACAGGGAATGGCGTGTTGCGTCCCATAAGGAGTTTACTTGATTACACATATTAGCCCGCTTGGCTCAATGGATATGTTGTCGCAACTGGAAGTGGACATGCTGAAACGCACGGCCAGTAGCGACCTGTATCAACTGTTTCGTAACTGTTCACTTGCCGTTCTTAACTCCGGCAGCCTGACCGACAACAGCAAAGAGCTGCTGTCCCGCTTTGAAAATTTCGATATTAACGTACTGCGCCGCGAGCGCGGCGTGAAGCTGGAATTGATTAACCCGCCTGAAGACGCTTTTGTTGACGGGCGGATTATTCGTGCGCTACAGGCTAACCTGTTCGCGGTGCTGCGCGACATTCTCTTTGTGAATGGGCAGATCCACAATGCCGGCCGTTTCCAGCATCTGGATCTTGAAAGCTCAACACATATCACCAATCTGGTGTTCTCTATTTTGCGCAACGCCCGGGCGCTGCACGTCGGCGAAGCGCCAAACATGGTGGTATGCTGGGGCGGCCACTCAATTAACGAAAACGAGTACCTGTATGCCCGTCGCGTCGGCACGCAGTTGGGATTACGCGAGCTGAACATCTGCACCGGCTGCGGCCCTGGGGCGATGGAAGCCCCCATGAAGGGCGCGGCGGTCGGTCACGCGCAACAGCGTTATAAAGACAGCCGCTTTATCGGCATGACTGAACCTTCCATTATTGCGGCTGAACCGCCTAACCCGCTGGTGAATGAACTGATCATCATGCCGGATATCGAAAAACGCCTGGAAGCGTTCGTCCGTATCGCACACGGTATCATCATCTTCCCGGGCGGCGTGGGTACGGCGGAAGAGCTGCTTTATTTGCTGGGGATTCTGATGAATCCAGCCAATAAAAATCAGGTGTTGCCGCTGATCCTGACCGGACCAAAAGAGAGCGCCGATTACTTCCGCGTGCTGGATGAGTTTATTACCCATACGCTGGGCGAAGCGGCCCGCCGTCATTACCGCATCATCATTGACGATGCGGCGGAGGTAGCGCGACTGATGAAGAAAGCGATGCCGCAAGTGAAAGAGAATCGCCGCGATACCGGCGACGCCTATAGTTTTAACTGGTCGATGCGTATTGCACCGGATCTGCAGGTGCCGTTTGAGCCGTCGCATGAGAATATGGCCAACCTGAAACTGTACCCGGATCAGCCGGTTGAGATTCTGGCGGCAGATCTGCGACGCGCCTTCTCCGGTATTGTCGCGGGGAACGTGAAGGAGGTCGGGATACGCGCCATTGAAGCTAATGGTCCGTATAAAATCCACGGCGATCGAGAGATGATGCGTCGCATGGACGATCTGCTGCAGGGATTCGTCGCGCAGCATCGTATGAAATTGCCAGGTTCCGCCTACATCCCCTGTTACGAGATCTGCGCTTAGCGCTTATGCCCGGTTGCCGCCAGCAGCCGGGCGCTTCTCCCATTCCTTTCATTGCGGTATGGCAATTAACGTATGCCTTCATTTTTTATGATGATCATCAGAGGCATAGCCCGCATTGTTTTATAAACACCATTTATAATTCATCATAAATAGATTGCCAGGCAAACGTTTACTTCACTCTTCTTACCGTGATTTATCGGTTCAAACTCTTATTCTTCGCCAGAATCCACTAAAAACCTTGATTTTTATAGTCAAACCTCCGTATCTTGCGCCCCAATCTTTCCGGCCTTATATCGTTAATGGTAGCCTTCGCGCCCGGAAATTCGTTATGACGTTTTTTTAATAGATTAATGGTCCAAATTTATCCATGTAAGAAGCGGATTATTGCATTTGAGATCGGGATCACTGATAGATTCATCACTTAAATGTATCTTTCCGCCCGAAAATTATTACGGCGAAAAATTATATAAAAAGCGTCCCTAAGCAGATTTCATTTTACGATCAGGTCTTTTTTCATTGGATTAGACCAGCAACCTGATTTTTAGCATCCTCCAGGAGAAATAGATGGAAACCACTCAGACCAGCACTATTGCTTCGATTGACTCTCGAAGCGCATGGCGCAAAACGGATACCATGTGGATGCTGGGCCTTTACGGCACGGCTATCGGCGCGGGCGTTCTGTTCCTGCCGATCAACGCAGGCGTCGGCGGCATGATTCCGCTCATCATCATGGCGATTCTCGCTTTCCCGATGACCTTTTTCGCACACCGTGGTTTAACCCGCTTCGTGCTGTCCGGTAAAAACCCGGGTGAAGACATCACTGAAGTCGTTGAGGAACACTTCGGTATCGGCGCAGGTAAACTGATTACCCTGCTTTACTTCTTCGCGATTTACCCCATCCTGCTGGTTTACAGCGTGGCGATTACTAATACCGTGGAAAGCTTCCTGACCCACCAGTTAGCGATTAATCCGCCGCCGCGGGCGATTCTTTCCCTGATCCTGATTGTTGGCATGATGACCATCGTGCGCTTCGGCGAGCAAATGATCGTTAAGGCGATGAGTATCCTGGTATTCCCGTTCGTCGCTGCGCTGATGCTGCTGGCCTTGTACCTGATCCCGCAGTGGAACGGCGCGGCGCTGGAAACTCTGTCCTTTGATTCCGCCACGTCTACCGGTAACGGTCTGTGGATGACGCTGTGGCTGGCGATTCCGGTGATGGTTTTCTCTTTCAACCACTCCCCGATCATCTCCTCCTTCGCGGTTGCGAAGCGTGAAGAGTACGGTGAAGGCGCTGAGAAGAAATGTTCTAAAATTCTGGCCTTCGCCCACATCATGATGGTGCTGACCGTGATGTTCTTCGTCTTCAGCTGCGTGCTGAGCCTGACGCCGGCAGATCTGGCAGCGGCAAAAGAGCAGAACATCTCTATTCTGTCTTACCTGGCGAACCACTTTAACGCGCCGATCATCGCCTGGATGGCGCCGATCATTGCGATGATTGCTATCACCAAATCCTTCCTCGGCCACTACTTGGGCGCGCGTGAAGGCTTTAACGGGATGGTGATTAAATCGCTGCGTGGTAAAGGTAAATCCATCGAAATCAACAAACTGAATAAAATTACCGCGCTGTTCATGCTGGTCACCACCTGGATTGTGGCGACGCTGAACCCCAGCATCCTGGGTATGATTGAAACCCTGGGCGGCCCGATCATCGCGATGATTCTGTTCCTGATGCCGATGTATGCCATCCAGAAAGTACCGGCAATGCGTAAGTACAGCGGTCATATCAGCAACGTATTCGTTGTGATTATGGGCCTGATTGCCATCTCCGCTATTTTCTACTCACTGTTCAGCTAAGTCCTTTAGCGCCGCTTACCGCGGCGCTTCTCTATGATACAACCGCAATGGATGCCCTATGATTAGCGTATTCGATATTTTTAAAATCGGCATTGGCCCTTCCAGTTCTCACACCGTCGGACCAATGAAAGCAGGCAAGCAGTTCACGGACGATCTGATTGCCCGCCATATTCTTACAGATGTCACCCGCGTCGTGGTGGATGTCTACGGCTCTCTGTCATTGACGGGTAAAGGCCACCACACTGATATCGCCATTATTATGGGCCTGGCGGGGAATCTGCCGGACACCGTCGATATCGACGCCATTCCGTCCTTTATCCAGGATGTGAACACCCATGGGCGTTTACTACTGGCCAATGGGCAGCATGAAGTCGAATTTCCGGTCGATAAGTGCATGAATTTCCACGCCGACAACCTGTCTCTGCATGAGAACGGGATGCGTATTACCGCGCTGGCGGGCGATAAAGTGCTCTACAGCCAAACCTACTACTCCATCGGCGGCGGCTTTATCGTCGATGAAGAGCACTTTGGTTTGACGAATAGCGAACCCGTTAACGTACCGTACCCTTACAAAACCGCCGCGGATTTACAGCGCCACTGCCAGGAGACGGGTTTGTCGCTCTCCGGTCTGATGATGCAAAACGAACTGGCTCTGCACAGTAAAGAAGCGCTGGAGCAGCACTTCGCCAGGGTCTGGGAGGTAATGCGCAGCGGTATTGAGCGCGGTATCACCACCGAGGGCGTATTGCCGGGCAAACTGCGCGTTCCGCGTCGCGCGGCGGCGCTGCGTCGGGTGCTGGTCAGTCAGGATAAGACCACCACCGATCCGATGGCGGTCGTCGACTGGATCAATATGTTCGCGCTGGCAGTGAACGAAGAGAATGCCGCAGGCGGACGAGTAGTCACTGCCCCGACTAACGGCGCATGTGGTATTGTGCCGGCGGTGCTGGCGTACTATGACAAGTTTATCCGCGAAGTAAATGCTAACTCACTTGCTCGCTATATGCTGGTCGCCAGCGCGATTGGCTCGCTGTATAAGATGAACGCCTCTATTTCCGGCGCCGAAGTGGGTTGTCAGGGAGAGGTCGGCGTGGCCTGTTCCATGGCGGCAGCGGGTCTGGCCGAGCTGCTGGGCGGTAGTCCGGCGCAGGTGTGTATCGCCGCAGAAATCGCCATGGAGCATAATCTGGGGTTAACTTGCGATCCGGTTGCCGGTCAGGTACAGGTTCCCTGCATTGAGCGTAACGCAATTGCTTCAGTCAAAGCGGTCAACGCCGCGCGTATGGCGCTGCGCCGTACCAGCGAACCGCGCGTATGCCTCGATAAAGTGATTGAGACCATGTACGAAACCGGTAAAGACATGAACGCTAAGTACCGCGAAACTTCGCGCGGCGGCCTGGCGATGAAGATCGTTACCTGCGATTAATTCTCAGCACATTTTAGGATCTGTAAGCCGGATAAGGCGCTCGCCGCCATCCGGCTTTTGTTGCCTGATGGCGCTTCGCTTATCAGGCCTACGGATAGCGCTATTTCGCAATGCTCGCCTCCCCCCGCCGTGAATGTTACCCTACGCGCAGGTTTGTAAGGGAGAACACCGTGGCTGCTCATCTGCTTATCGTCGACGCGCTCAATTTGATTCGCCGTATTCACGCCGTTCAGGGATCGCCCTGTGTGGAAACCTGCCAACACGCGCTCGATCAATTGATTATTCACAGCCAGCCAACCCATGCCGTAGCGGTATTTGATGACGACGCGCGCAGCAGCGGCTGGCGTCATCAGCGTTTGCCGGACTACAAAGCAGGACGTCCGCCGATGCCTGACGATTTACATAATGAAATGCCCGCCCTACGCGCCGCGTTTGAACAGCGCGGCGTACGCTGTTGGGCATCAGATGGTAACGAAGCGGACGATCTGGCGGCGACGCTGGCGCTAAAAGTTACCGAAGCCGGACACCAGGCAACCATTGTGTCAACCGATAAAGGCTATTGCCAGTTGCTCTCTCCGGGATTGCGCATTCGCGACTACTTCCAGAAACGCTGGCTGGACGCGCCGTTTATTGAAAAAGAGTTTGGCGTACTCCCCCGGCAGTTGCCGGATTACTGGGGGCTGGCAGGAATCAGCAGTTCGAAAGTCCCCGGCGTTGCCGGTATCGGCCCCAAAAGCGCGCCCCAGCTATTGATTCAGTTTCAAAATCTGGAGGGAATTTACGCCCATCTGGACAAGGTGCCGGAAAAGTGGCGCAAAAAGCTTGAGACGCATAAAGAAATGGCATTTCTTTGCCGCGATATTGCACGTCTGCAAACCGATTTACATATCGACGGAAACTTACAGCAGCTACGGCTGGCGCGGTAGTTTTGTTGCCGGATGGCGGCGTGAACGCCTTATCCGGCCTACAGAACTGCACGAAATGTAGAGCGGATAAGCGCTGCGCCATCCGGCAAAATTACCAAGCGGTATGATACAGTTCGACAATGTCCGCCAGACTCGCTTCACGCGGATTGCCGCCCGTACAGACATCATCGAACGCCGCCTGCGCCAGCGCCGGGATATCCTCTTTTCGAACGCCGACATCACGCAAATGCAGCGGAATTCCCACATCGCGATTTAGCGTAAATACGGCTTCCACTGCGGCATTACGCGCCTCTTCAAGACTCAATCCTTCTACCTTCACCCCCATCGCCCGGGCGATATCACGGAATTTCTCGTTGGTATACCCGGCATTAAAACGCATCACATGCGGAAGCAAAATAGCATTCGCGACGCCGTGCGGCGTGTTGTAAAACGCGCCCAGCGGATGCGCCATCCCATGCACCAGCCCCACATTGGAAAACCCCATCCCGGCAACATATTGCCCCAGCGCCATTGCCTCACCGGCCTCTTTTTCTCCGGCCACGGCGCCGCGCAGCGCACCCGCAATAATCTCAATGGCTTTGATATGTAATGCATCCGTCAGCGCCCATGCGGCCCGGGTAATATAGCCTTCAATAGCATGGGTTAGCGCATCCACGCCCGTTGCCGCTTTCAGCGCGGGTGGCATACCGTCCATCATATCGGCATCGATAAATGCCGCCTGCGGAATATCATGCGGATCGACACAAACGAATTTGCGCCGTTTCTCTTCATCGGTAATCACATAATTGATAGTGACTTCCGCCGCGGTTCCCGCCGTTGTCGGGATCGCCATAATCGGCACGCTGGGTTTACGGGTCGGCGATAGCCCTTCCAGACTGCGCACATCGGCAAATTCCGGATTGTTACTGATAATACCGATCGCTTTGCAGGTATCCTGCGGAGAACCGCCGCCAATGGCGATGAGATAGTCCACGCCACTTTGGGTAAAGACCTTAAGCCCTTCCTGGACAACGGAAATCGTAGGATTAGGGATCACGCCAGCATAAATCTCCCACGCCAGCCCTGCGGCATCCATTCTGCTTGTCACTTTATCGACCACACCGCATTGCACCAGCGTTTTATCGGTAACAATCAGCGCGTTATGATAACCGCGGCGCGTCACCTCATCGGTTAATGCGTCCACCGCTCCCCGGCCAAACCATGCCGTTTCATTCAGAATCATTCTGTTCGCCATCGCCTGTCTCCTGACATCACTCTTCAATACGTAATCCGTAAGTTTTAAATTTCTCCAGTACGATAGCGATCGCCTCGTCATCCAGTACCGGTACCGGATCGACAATGGCCAGCGTACTTAAATAGAGCTGCGCCAGCACTTCCACTTCATGCGCCAGCCACAACGCTTTGTCTAAATTTTCTTCACAAGCGATAAGCCCGTGATGCTGTAACAGCGTCGCTTTACGATTTTTAAGCGCCACGGCAACATGGTCAGAAAGTTCGCGGGTGCCAAAAGTGGCGTAGGGCGCGCAGGGAATAGAGTTTCCTCCTGCGGCGGCAATCATGTAGTGAATCGCCGGAATCGGGCGATTCAGGATCGAGACTGCCGTACAATGGACAGCGTGGTTATGTACCACGGCATTGGCGTCAGGGCGCGTCTGGTATGCCGCCATATGAAAACGCCACTCGCTGGAAGGCAGCTTGCCCTGCTCATGCTGACCGTCTGCATCAATAAAGACAATGTGCGACTCTGTCAGCTTCTCGTAGGGGATCCCCGTCGGCGTAATCAGCAATCCGCCCTGATAACGTACGCTCACGTTACCTGCCGTCCCCTGATTTAACCCTAACCGCGTCATTTCCAGACAGGTATCAATAATCTGCCGCGCCAGTCTATTTCGTTCCATTATTTACCTCTCTCTGTGATTCAAAATGAGACAACAAAACCGCCTTTCGCATCGCGCTGCTGTCCTGTTGAAATAATCGAATAGTTAGCAACTATCATCATACTGAATAAAGAGAAGGGAATTTAAATAACGATATTTTGTGATTCACATCAATTAATTCGCCACGATAAACCAGACGACTACCGTTTCTCTCGCCGATAAATGCCCGCTCTTAATAATATTTTTTAAAACGGGCAAAAATGAAGAATAAGCTACTACTGCCCGTTTCCGTGGCAATAATTTAATTCGGGCATTCAGTCTGTGGTTTTTTAAATTAAACATCTCAAACGGTCATTTTTTTATGAAAATTAAAGTGATGATAATCACAGAACGCTCTGCTCTCAGGTATAAATGTGACCGCCATCATATTAAAAGGCCTTTTTTATTTGAAAATGACTCCATGAGTTCATTCCGGACGCCAATTTATTACCGGAAAGAAAAGCGAACTCACCTAATTTAACGGTCTGGTGACCAGAACCGACCGCACGCAAAAGCTTCTGAACCGATGAGGATGCTATGGGAAACACAACAATACAAACGCAGAGTTTTCGTGCTGTGGATGCAGAGCAAAGCAAGAGCAAGCGCTACATTATTCCATTCGCCTTACTTTGCTCGCTATTTTTTCTGTGGGCCGTCGCCAATAATCTGAATGACATTTTATTACCGCAGTTTCAACAAGCTTTTACGCTAACTAACTTTCAGGCCGGGCTTATTCAGTCAGCCTTTTATTTCGGTTATTTCGTCATTCCAATTCCCGCTGGGATTTTGATGAAAAAACTCAGTTATAAAGCAGGGATTATCACCGGGCTTTTTTTGTATGCTGTTGGCGCCGCATTATTCTGGCCTGCCGCCGAGATAATGAATTACACATTATTTTTAATTGGCCTGTTTATCATCGCCGCCGGTTTAGGCTGCCTTGAAACTGCGGCCAACCCTTTTGTTACGGTATTAGGTCCAGAAAGCGGCGGACATTTCCGGCTTAATCTGGCGCAAACTTTTAACTCCTTTGGCGCTATTATCGCCGTTGTGTTTGGGCAAAGCCTTATTTTGTCTAACGTGCCGCATCAATCGCAAGAAGCGCTTGATAAAATGACGCCGGATCAGCTTAGCGCCTATAAACACAGCCTGGTGTTATCGGTACAAACGCCATACATGATTATCGTCGCCATCGTATTAGTAGTTGCGCTGCTGATTATGCTGACCAAATTTCCGGCCCTGCAAAGTGACGATCATAGCGATGCTAAACAAAGCTCTTTCTTATCTTCTCTCTCCCGACTCATCCGTATCCGCCACTGGCGCTGGGCGGTGCTGGCGCAGTTCTGCTACGTGGGGGCGCAAACCGCCTGCTGGAGCTATCTGATCCGCTACGCCATTGAGGAGATCCCTGGAATGACGCCCGGTTTCGCCGCCAACTACCTGACCGGCACGATGGTGTGCTTCTTTATCGGCCGTTTCACCGGGACCTGGCTTATCAGCCGCTTCGCGCCGCATAAAGTGCTGGCCGCCTACGCCCTGTTTGCCATGCTCCTGTGTCTGATTTCCGCCTTTAGCGGCGGACATATCGGCCTGCTGGCGCTGACGTTGTGTAGCGCATTTATGTCAATCCAGTACCCGACCATCTTCTCGCTGGGTATCAAAAATCTGGGACAGGACACTAAGTACGGCTCGTCTTTTATCGTCATGACCATTATTGGCGGCGGTATTGTCACGCCAGTAATGGGCTTCGTTAGCGACGCCGCAGGCAAAATCCCGACCGCCGAACTGGTTCCGGCATTGTGCTTTGCCGTCATCTTCATTTTTGCCCGTTTCCGTTCACAAGCGGCGACAAACTGAACATTTATCCGAATAACGTGAGGAATCTGTCATGAAAAAAATCAGCTTACCGAAAATCGGTATCCGCCCGGTGATTGATGGACGTCGTATGGGCGTACGCGAGTCGCTCGAAGAGCAAACCATGAACATGGCGAAAGCGACGGCGGCGCTCATCACCGAGAGAATCCGCCACGCCTGCGGGGCTCAGGTGGAGTGCGTCATTGCGGATACCTGTATTGCCGGAATGGCGGAATCCGCCGCCTGTGAAGAAAAATTCAGCAGCCAGAACGTGGGCGTGACCATTACCGTTACGCCGTGCTGGTGCTATGGCAGCGAAACCATTGATATGGACCCGATGCGTCCGAAAGCCATCTGGGGCTTTAACGGCACAGAGCGTCCCGGGGCGGTTTACCTTGCCGCAGCGCTGGCGGCGCACAGCCAGAAAGGCATTCCGGCGTTCTCCATTTATGGCCATGACGTGCAGGATGCCGACGATACCTCCATTCCTGCCGACGTCGAAGAAAAACTGCTGCGTTTTGCGCGGGCAGGGTTAGCGGTAGCCAGCATGAAAGGCAAAAGCTACCTCTCCGTCGGCGGCGTGTCGATGGGGATCGCGGGTTCCATTGTCGATCATAACCTCTTTGAGTCCTGGCTGGGCATGAAGGTGCAAGCGGTAGATATGACCGAACTGCGCCGCCGTATCGATCAAAAAATTTATGATGAGGCCGAACTGGAGATGGCGCTGGCGTGGGCGGATAAAAACTTCCGCTACGGCGAAGATCAGAACGCCTCGCAGTATAAGCGCAATGAAGCCCAGAACCGCGCGGTGCTAAAAGAGAGCCTGCTGATGGCGATGTGTATTCGCGATATGATGCAGGGCAACAAGACGCTGGCGGACAAAGGGTTAGTTGAAGAATCGCTGGGCTACAACGCCATTGCCGCCGGCTTTCAGGGCCAGCGCCACTGGACCGATCAATACCCGAATGGCGATACCGCCGAAGCGCTGCTCAATAGCTCTTTTGACTGGAACGGCGTACGCGAACCGTTTGTCGTCGCCACCGAAAATGACAGTCTGAACGGCGTAGCGATGCTGTTTGGCCATCAACTCACTGGTACCGCGCAGATATTCGCCGACGTGCGAACCTACTGGTCGCCGGAAGCCGTAGAACGCATCACCGGCCAGGCGCTCAGCGGCCTGGCGGAACACGGCATTATTCACCTGATTAATTCCGGTTCTGCCGCTCTGGACGGTGCCTGTAAACAGCGCGACAGCGAAGGCAAGCCGACCATGAAACCACACTGGGAAATCAGCCAACAAGAGGCGGATGCGTGTCTGGCGGCCACCGAATGGTGCCCGGCGATTCACGAATACTTCCGCGGCGGCGGCTACTCATCCCGTTTCCTGACCGAAGGCGGCGTGCCATTCACCATGACCCGCGTGAATATCATCAAAGGCCTGGGACCAGTACTGCAAATCGCCGAGGGCTGGAGCGTCGAACTGCCGAAAGCGATGCACGATCAGCTTGATGCCCGCACCAACTCTACCTGGCCTACCACCTGGTTTGCGCCGCGTCTTACCGGCAAAGGCCCGTTTACCGATGTCTATTCGGTGATGGCGAACTGGGGCGCTAACCACGGCGTACTCACCATCGGCCATGTAGGGGCGGATTTTATTACTCTCGCCGCAATGCTGCGTATCCCGGTATGTATGCACAACGTGGAGGAGGCGAAGATCTACCGTCCTTCCGCCTGGGCGGCTCACGGTATGGATATCGAAGGCCAGGATTATCGCGCCTGCCAGAATTATGGCCCGCTGTATAAACGTTAATGCGGCTTAGCCCGGTGGCGCAGGCTTACCGGGCCTACGGGCGCGTGAACCGTAGGCCGGATAAGCGTAGCGCCATCAGGCGGCGTTTATGGAGTTATCTATGAAACAAGACGTTATCCTGGTTCTCGACTGCGGTGCGACTAACGTTCGGGCGATCGCCGTTGATCGCCAGGGGAAAATTGTCGCCCGCGCCTCAACCGCTAACGCCAGCGACATTGCCGCAGAAAATAGCGCCTGGCATCAGTGGTCGCTGGACGCCATCCTGCAACGTTTCGCCGACTGCTGCAGGTCACTCTCCAGCGCCCTGTCGGAGTGTGTTGTTCGCGGTATTACGGTGACTACTTTCGGCGTCGATGGCGCGCTGGTCGATGCGCAGGGTAAGCTGCTCTACCCGGTCATCAGTTGGAAATGCCCGCGAACCGCTGCCGTGATGGAAACGATTGAGCGCTTTATCTCGCCCCGGCAATTGCAGACGCTCTCCGGCGTCGGCGCGTTCAGCTTTAACACGCTGTATAAACTGGTCTGGCTTAAAGAGAATCATCCGCGCCTGCTGGAACAAGCTCACTGCTGGCTGTTTATCTCGTCGCTGATTAACCACCGTCTGACCGGCGAGTTTACGACCGATATCACTATGGCAGGCACCAGCCAGCTCCTGGATATCCATCAGCGCGACTTTAGTCCGGAAATCCTGCAGGCGACGGGCCTGGCGCGCCGCCTGTTCCCGCGTATCGTGGAAGCGGGCGCCCCGATAGGCACGCTACAGACAGACGCGGCCAGGCTACTCGGTCTCCCGGCGGGTGTGCCGGTGATCTCTGCCGGACACGATACTCAGTTCGCGTTATTCGGCGCTGGCGCGCAGCAAGGTGAACCAGTGCTCTCCTCCGGAACCTGGGAGATTCTGATGGTGCGCAGCGGTCAGGTGGATACCTCGCTGCTCAGTCAGTATCCGGGCTCGACCTGTGAACTGGACAGTCAGTCGGGGCTTTATAACCCCGGAATGCAGTGGCTGGCCTCCGGCGTACTCGAATGGGTACGAAAACTGCTGTGGACGCCGGAAACGCCATGGCAAACGCTGATCGACGAAGCGCGCGCTATTCCCGCTGGCGCGGAAGGCGTACGGATGCAGTGCGATCTGCTCGCCTGCCAAAATGCAGGCTGGCAGGGCGTGACGCTCAATACCACCCGCGGCCATTTCTATCGCGCCGCGCTGGAAGGCCTGACGGCGCAACTTCAGCGTAATCTGCGCACGCTGGAGAAAATCGGCCATTTTAACGCCACAGAACTGTTACTGGTTGGCGGCGGCAGTCGCAACGCTTTGTGGAATCAAATTAAAGCGAATCAACTTGATATCCCTATCAAAGTGCTGGACGACGCGGAAACCACCGTGGCCGGCGCTGCCATGTTTGGCTGGTACGGCGTAGGCGAATTTAGTAGCCCGGAACAGGCGCGCGCGCAGGTCAATTATCAGTATCGCTATTTCTGGCCGCAAACCGAACCTGAAATTATTGAGGGAGTATGAAATGCTAAAAACCATTTCACCGTTAATTTCCCCGACACTGCTCAAAGTGCTGGCCGAGATGGGCCACGGGGACGAAATCATTTTTTCTGACGCTCACTTTCCCGCGCATAGCCTGGGCCCGCAGGTGATTCGCGCCGATGGTCTTAGCGTCAGCGATCTACTGCGGGCAATTATTCCGCTCTTTGAGCTGGATAGCTACGCCCCGCCGCTGGTGATGATGGCCGCCGTGGAAGGCGACACGCTCGATCCCAGCGTTGAAGCGCGCTATCGCGATGCCTTGTCATTAGAAGCGCCGTGCCCGGATATCGTTCGTATCGACCGCTATGCGTTTTATGAGCGGGCGCAAAAAGCGTTTGCGATCGTTATCACAGGAGAGTGCGCGAAGTACGGAAATATTCTTTTAAAAAAAGGGGTAACGCCGTAATCTCTTGCCGGTGCGCCCGCATGACGCGGGCGTTCATCGAATGATGGGGTGAGAAAAATGAAAGCGGCACGCCAACAAGCGATAGTCGATCTGCTGATCAATCATAAAAGTCTGACCACCGAAGCGCTGGCCACCCGGCTTAACGTCAGTAAAGAGACCATCCGCCGCGATCTCAGTGAACTACAGACGCAGGGAAAAGTGCTGCGTAATCACGGACGAGCTAAATATATTCATCGTGAAAATCAGGACAGCGGCGATCCATTCCATATCCGCCTGAAAAGCCATTATGCGCATAAAGCCGATATTGCCCGTGAAGCGTTAGCGTGGATAGAAGAAGGAATGACGATTGCGTTGGATGCCAGTTCAACCTGCTGGTATCTGGCCCGCCAGTTGCCGGATATTCCCATTCAGGTTTTTACCAATAGCCATCCTGTCTGTCAGGAGCTGGGAAAACGCGAACGCATTGCGCTGATAAGTTCCGGCGGCCAGCTTGAACGTAAATATGGCTGTTACGTTAATCCGTCGCTTATCTCACAGCTAAAATCGCTTGATATCGATCTGTTCATCTTTTCCTGTGAGGGGATCGACGGCGGCGGCGATCTGTGGGACTCCAATGCGATCAACGCCGATTTTAAATCTATCCTGCTCAGGCGTGCCTCGCAGTCTTTATTATTGATTGATAAAAGTAAATTTAATCGTTCAGGAGAGGCGCGCATCGGCCATCTGGATGACGTGACGCATATTGTTTCAGATGCGCCGCAGTCATAGGCCGGATAAGCGTGCGCCATCCGGCGCTGATGACGCGCCGGATGACGGCAGCGCGTTTTTATCGCTCGTCGCGACGCCCGCCAACAGCCGCCCACAACCGACGCACGTGTACCGTCACTTCTTCGCGATCGTGATAAAGCTGACGCGCCTGGATCTGCGCATTAACGCCATGCTCATCCAACTGCGCCTGAAGATACGCCAGGTTATGCGACACCTCTTCATAGCGTTTTTTCATCGGCAGTTTAAGGTTAAAAATCGTCTCCCGACACCAGCCGTTCACCAGCCACTGCGCCATTAACGCGGTGACTTTGGCCGGCTTCTCCACCATATCGCAGACCATCCATGAAATATTATTCCGGTTCGGACGGTACCTGAAGCCATCCTCACGCAACCAGGTCACCTGTCCGGTGTCCATCAGACTTTGCGCCATCGGGCCGTTATCTACGGAGTAGACCCACATATTGCGCTTCACTAACTGGTACGTCCATCCGCCGGGACAGGCGCCCAAATCCACCGCATACATGCCGTTCGCCAGACGTTCATCCCACTCATCTTCCGGGATGAAAACGTGGAGCGCCTCTTCCAGTTTCAGCGTTGAGCGGCTCGGCGCATCAGACGGAAACTTCAAACGCGGGATGCCCATATAAAACGGTGAATTGTTATGCGCGAACGAATAGCCGGTATAGCAGCATCCTGGCGCGATAAAAAAGACATGAACGACCGGACGCTTCGGCGTTTCATAATTCGTCAATACGCCCACATCACGCAAAGCCGCGCGCAGCGGCACCGTAAATTTGCGGCAGAACTTCATCAGTTCTTTACTTTCATTGGTGTCGGCGACTTCAACCCGCAGCTCGCCGCCCTTTTCCACTACGCCCTGCAACATGCCGACAATCGGCGTGATTCTGTCTTCCGGCGGTAAATGTTGCAGCAGTTCACCCACCACAAACCACTGGCGGGCGAAAATCAACGAACTGAACGGCAGTTCTGAAATCAGCTTTTCGCCATCTTCCGGCTGATAGCATTCATAAATGACATAGCCTGCGTTCTCTTTTACGCGTGCAAAACCAAATATTTCCCGTTTTCCCGCTTTATCGGTAATTTCTGCAGCGCACTCTTTTTCAAACCCCGGACGGCAGAGCAAGACAACTTTATTCATGGCTCGCGCCCTTACGTTTCATACGAATGGCGCCAATCAGCAATAGCGCCCAGCCCACCAGGAAACTGACGCCGCCGACAGGCGTGATATACGCCCACAGGCGCAGATGCGAAAGCGCAAGGCAGTACAGACTGCCGCTAAACAGCACCGTGCCCAGCGCCAGAAAAACGCTGCTCCAGTAAAACCAGATGCTGATACGGCGCTGCATCGCCACCGCCAGGCCAAAGATCGCCAGCGTATGGAACGCCTGATATTGCAGGCCGGTCTGAATCCAGCCCATTTCAACCACGCCCAGGGTTTTACTCAAAACATGCGCCCCGAACGCGCCCAGAGCAACGTAAATAAAACCGCTGATAGCGGCGACAATCAGCATAAAACGGCTGGTCATGGTCATACCCTAAGTTAATTATTGTTCGTAACGAAAACGGAATTTTTCTTGCTCCGTCGCCGCCTTCGCCAAAATCCACTGACGGAAGGCGGCTATTTTACCCAGTTCTGCCTGGCTGTCATGACAAACCAGATAAAAAGCATTCTTACTCACCAGAACATCGTTAAATGGACACACCAGTCGCCCGGCTTCAATTTCCGACTGCGCCATAACATTATTCGCCAGCGCGATCCCCTGTCCGTGAATAGCGGCCTGTAGCACCATCGCGCTGTGGCTAAATATCGGCCCTTGCTGAACGTTAATATGGTTGAGCCCTAACTGACGAGTATAGGCCTGCCAGTCACGCCGGGAGGCGTCGTGCAATAGCGTGTGTTTCGCCAGATCTTCCGGCGTTTTTAACGGTTTTTCGCCTGTGAGTAATAAAGGAGAACAGACGGGCAGTAAATATTCTGCGTATAATTTTTCGACGCGCAAGCCCGGCCAGTTTCCCCGGCCATAAAAAATCGCGACATCGACATCGTCTGCCAGTTTATCTTCCTGACGGTCAACGGCTTGTATCCGAACGTCAATTCCCGGATAAGCTGAGTTAAAGCTGGAGAGCCTGGGCACCAGCCACTGGATGGCAAAACTGGGTGGTAAACTCACCGTCAGCGCCCCTTTAGCACTGCGCGCCTGGAGCTTACGCGTTGCTTCCGTGAGCTGGGAAAATATCTCTTTAATGTCGAGAAAATAGCTTTGGCCTTCTTCCGTCAGCAGCAGCGAACGATTGCGGCGGCGGAACAGTTTTAGCCCCAAAAAATCCTCAAGTGACTTAATTTGGTGGCTTACTGCGGCCTGCGTCACAAAAAGTTCTTCCGCTGCTCGCGTAAAGCTCAAATGGCGCGCGGCAGCATCAAAAACGCGTAACGCATTTAAAGGAGGTAATCGTTTTGACATGGCCTCTGGACTTAATGTCGAATGAATTTAACAAATAGGTAACAACATGTAACCTATTAGTTTTTTTAATCTGAGACATTATAAATTGTCCGTTGAGGTTCTACCAGCAAATACCTATAGTGGCGGCACTTCCTGAGCCGGAACGAAAAGTTTTATCGGAATGCGTGTTCTGATGGGCTTTTGGCTTACGGTTGTGATGTTGTGTTTGCAATTGGTCTGCGATTCAGACCACGGTAGCGAGACTACCCTTTTTCACTTCCTGTACATTTACCCTGTCTGTCCATAGTGATTAATGTAGCACCGCCATATTGCGGTGCTTTTTTTTGTATAACAAACGGTTAGTTTTCCAGAGCCACCATCTCTTTCACGTCAGTACGATTGATCTGCTGTTTGTTGCCATTAGCGTCTTTATACGAAATCATACCGGTATCGTTATCGGTCTGGGGTTTACCGTCGGTCACAATGCTACGTCCATCATTGGTGTGCATAACGTAATTAGGACCGGAACAGGCGCTCAGGGCAAAAGTCAGCATACATGCAGAGATAATTGCGGCAGTCTTTTTCATCTTCTTCTCCTTAAAGCTGTTTGTGCTATTTAAAGCGGACTCCGTAACAGGCTTAAACATTCGCCTAACATTATTCAGCATAACCTCCTTTACATAATTCGCCAGGATATACAGACGATTCCGATGGTTAGGACAAACCTTGTATCAGCCGCGCTTTTACGCCACGATCGGTAAACTGAACCGAGGAATATCATGAACGCTTTTAATCCCACGCAGTTTCGCGCGCAGTTTCCCGCGCTAGCCGATGCGGGTGTTTATCTCGATAGCGCCGCCACGGCATTAAAGCCACAGGCAGTCATTGACGCCACGCACCAGTTTTATTGTTTGAGCGCCGGTAACGTTCATCGTAGCCAGTTTGCGCAGGCGCAGCGCCTGACGGCGCAATATGAAGCGGCCAGAGCAAAAGCAGCGCGGCTGTTAAACGCGCCCGATGAAAAAAGTATCGTCTGGACACGCGGCACCACCGAAGCGATCAACATGGTGGCGCAGTGTTACGCCCGTCCTCGTCTGCGCCCCGGCGATGAAATTATCGTTAGCGTCGCCGAGCATCACGCCAACCTTGTGCCCTGGCTGATGGTGGCGCAACAAACCGGCGCGCAGGTCATAAAACTGCCGCTTAATGACCGGCGTCTTCCTGATGTTGAGCGTCTGCCGGAACTGATCACGTCGCGCAGCCGGATTCTGGCGCTGGGGCAAATGTCGAACGTAACGGGCGGCTGCCCGGATCTCGCAAGCGCTATCAGCACCGCTCACGCAGCGGGAATGGTCGTGATGGTAGATGGCGCGCAAGGCGCGGTACACTTCCCGGCGGATGTCCAGCAGCTTGATATCGATTTTTATGCTTTTTCCGCTCACAAACTGTATGGCCCGACCGGTATCGGCGTGCTGTACGGTAAGCCGGAGCTTCTTGAGGCGATGTCGCCCTGGCTCGGCGGCGGCAAGATGATCCGTGACGTTAGCTTTGAAGGCTTCACCACTCAAAGCGCTCCCTGGAAGCTGGAAGCGGGGACGCCGAACGTCGCCGGGGTCATCGGCCTGAGCGCTGCGCTGGAATGGCTGTCCGATATCGATATTGAACAGGCCGAAAACTGGAGCCGGGGGCTGGCGACGCTGGCGGAAGACGCACTGGCGAAACGCCCGGGCTTTCGTTCGTTCCGCTGCCAGGACTCCAGCCTGCTGGCCTTTGATTTTGTCGGCGTGCACCACGGCGATATGGTGACGCTGCTGGCGGAATACGGTATTGCGCTCCGGGCCGGGCAACATTGCGCCCAGCCATTGCTGGCGGAACTTGGCGTCACAGGGACTCTGCGCGCCTCTTTTGCGCCGTATAATACCCAACATGATGTGGATGCGTTGGTTAACGCCGTTGACCGCGCGCTGGAACTGCTGGTGGATTAATGACAAACCCTCTTTATACCGGACACCCGTTCGGCACAACGGTAACGGAAGAGACGTTACGCGCTATCTTTCTCCCGCTGACCCAGTGGGAGGATAAATATCGTCAGTTGATTCTGTTAGGAAAACAGCTCCCCGCTCTGCCGGATGAATGCAAAGCGCAGGCGAAAGAGATAGCCGGCTGCGAGAACCGCGTCTGGCTGGGCTTTACCCGATCAGATAACGGAACGATGCACTTTTTCGGCGACAGTGAGGGGCGGATTGTCCGCGGCCTGCTGGCGGTATTGCTCACCGCGGTGGAAGGAAAAAACGCCGCCGAGTTGCAGGCTCGTTCACCGCTGGCGCTGTTTGACGAGCTGGGTTTACGCGCCCAGCTTAGCGCCTCACGTAGTCAGGGGCTGAACGCGCTGAGCGAAGCGATTGTTGCCGCAACGCATAAGGGTTGAAATAGCGTAAATATTCTGTCGCCTGACAGCGCCGCCCGCGGCGGTCAGGCGATGCAGATAAAATAATCCAGTCACTTTATTAGTTTCGGCGTCAGATTTCCCTGATAAGCATTCTTTTGATTTTTATCAGCTATCACAATGAAATTACAATGTTAGAATCCATGTTAAAACGGCGTGAAGATTTTAGAGTAAATAAAGCCACTCGATGTAGCGTAGCAGGTGAGCTGGAAAATTCATACGCATCGGGTGAAGTTATAACAGGATATGGATAAGTGGAAAAATATCTGCGTAGCGGTACCATGTTTGTGGTACTGGCATTTATATTATGGGGGTTAACACCTTTATATTATCAATATTTATCAGGGGGAAATCTCGCACAAATATTGATATACCGGGTATTCTGGTCAATTCCATTATTACTGGCAGTAAGGTTCTTATTTCGGCAGCGAACGCGATTTCATGATGTCTGGAAAGATAAAAAATCCTTTTTCTTCTGCATGATCGCCGGACTTTTGATGATTGTATCATGGTCATCTTTTATTTATGCGCTAACCCATCATCTGGTGCTTGATGCCAGCCTCGGCTATTTTATCAACCCGCTATTTGTTATTGCGCTGGGATGCATTTTTCTTAAAGAAAAACTGTCGTTGTTTCAGGCCATCGCCGTTTTTTCTGGTATCTGTGGCCTGACTTTTCAAATTATCATGTTACGGCATTTCCCGGCGCTGGCGCTAACCATGGGATTATCATTTGCGCTATATGGCCTGGCGCGAAAGTTTATACATTATGATGTGATGACATCGATAACGATTGAAACATTATGGGCATTGCCTGTCTCACTATTAATTTTTCTCTTTAGCGATAGCGGACCAATTATATCCGCTAATACTCCTTTCTTTTTGTATGTCATGACGGCGCCAGTGACGATCATTCCACTGGTATTATTTGCCATCGCGTTAAATCACACCTCGTTGATTGTCACCGGACTGGCGCAATATATAGAGCCGTCTTTACAGTTCTTACTTACCATTATGATATTTGGCGAGCACATTAATTACGCGGAACTGCTCTGCTTTTGTGCAGTATGGTTCGGGTTGTTTCTATGCATATCTGAAAATTTATATTCCCATTATCTCCGCGCCCGTCTGAAACCGGTGTTCGGCAGGGTACAGCGCTTCTTTCGCTAACGAAGGGCGCAGGGCCGGATACGCGTCTGCGTGACACTCCGCCCCGTCCTTTTATTCTTGTCGCGCCGCTTTAGCCATGATCTTCTTCAGCGCATGGGAAACGGCGACAAAACCGAACGTTGCCGTCACCATCGTCGCCGCGCCGAAGCCAGAGGCGCAATCCATCCGTTTTGGCCCTTCTGCGGTAGCTTTCATCGCGCATACGGAACCGTCCGCCTGTGGGTAAACCAGCGCTTCGGTGGAAAAAACGCAGTCCACGCCCAGCTTACCTTTACTGTTCTTCACTACGCCAAAATTATGTTTCAATCTCTCGCGCAGTTTTGCCGCCAGCGGATCCTGGATGGTTTTCGCCAAATCAGCGACCTGGATTTGCGTCGGATCGATCTGCCCGCCCGCGCCGCCAGTGGTCACTAAAGGAACCTTATATCGGCGACAGTACGCAATCAGCGCGGCTTTTGGACGAACGCTGTCAATGGCGTCAATGACATAGGTAAAACCCGCGTTCATATAACCCGCCACATTATCCGGCGTGATGAAATCATCGATAACCGTTACCCGGCACTCCGGGTTAATTTGCCGAATCCGTTCGGCCATCACTTCCGCTTTCGCCAACCCGACGTTATCACGCAACGCATGGATCTGACGGTTCGTATTGGTCACGCAGACATCGTCCATATCAATCAGCGTAATCGCGCCGATGCCCGTACGCGCCAGCGCCTCTGCCGCCCATGATCCCACCCCGCCGATTCCCACGACGCAGATATGCGCCTCAGCAAACCGCTGCAGCGCTTTTTCACCGTACAGACGCGCGGTGCCGCCAAAGCGTTGGCGCCAGGCATCACTTATCACCACTGACATATGACCTCAGAATAAAAAAAGGTGAGGTTATTCCTCACCCCTGCTCACTATTTTCAGGCCCGATAGCGATCGCGTTATCGGGCAATCCGGTTGTCGCAGAATACCACAATCAGCCGCTAAACACGTTACCGGCGCCCGGAGCGCTTTTTAACACCCAGACGCGACCATAGTGATTATACCATCCGGCACGATGCCCGGCATCCGGGCCAATCCCCTGGTAAATATCAAAGTGCTGGCCTTTAATCGCTCCACCGACATCCAGCGCGACCATCAAACGTAGCTCATACTGACCGCTAAATTTACCGTTGTTATCCAGCAACGGTACTTCCGCCAACAAGGTCGTGCCAGGCGGAATGATGCTGCGGTCGGAAGCGACGGATGCTCGCCCAATCAGCGGTACGGCGCTGGCGCCTTTGACCGGCGCAAAAGATTGCGGCTTAAAGAAGACGAACGACGGGTTCTGCTCCAGTAATTCACGCACTTCCGCTTCGCTGTGCTTCTCTCCCCATTCGCGTATGGCCTGCATCGACATATCTTCTTTTTTCACTTCACCGCGATCGATAAGCACTTTACCAATACTGCGATAAGGCCAGCCGTTTTTACCGGCATAACTAAAGAAGTTCAGCGGACTACCGTCACCGAAGTCAATATAACCGCTGCCCTGGACATCCATAATAAAGTTATCCATCAGCGAATTACTCCAGGCCAGGATGTACTTATCGCTCAGCGCGCCTGCGTAGATCTGAGCGCGGGACGGTAAGCGTCCGCGTTTTGGCGGCATACTATAGATAGGATACTGGAACGCGCCCTGGCGCGTATGGCGAGCCTGAACGACGGGCGTATAGTAGCCCGTGAACTGGACGTTACCGTAGTTGTCGGTGCCTTCCATCTGCCAGGCATCGATACCAAACTGGCGCATAGTGCGCGTATCGCCTCCGGAACGTAACCAGTTCTGGACAGCGTTATAGACGTTGCTTTGATTGGTGTATAAACGCGGCGACGCGGAACGGATCTGGTCGACCTGCTCGGCAAAGTCACCAGCATTAATCGGCGCGCCCACCGCGTCCGGCTGGTTTACCAGGGAGAAGGGCTGGGTAAATTTCCCGTCCTTATATTGCTGACCGCGATCGGTCGGTTTTGATGAACAGGCAGCCAGCATTGCCAGCATTACGCCTGTCGCCACATATTTTGCCCAACGTCCTTTCATGGTGTCTCGTCTTCTGCGTAATCGAAAGTGCCCGGTGAAGATAACAAACCGTCCGAAGTAATGAAATGCGATCGCGATCTCATTATGTAAATTCGTTTAAAAATCGCGCTATCTGCGGTGTATTTGCGCAATTCATGAGAAATTAGCGATTTATATGAAAAAAGGGTTGCAACAAAAGCTCAGCGGAGTATAGTGCGCATCCACGGACGCGGGGTGGAGCAGCCTGGTAGCTCGTCGGGCTCATAACCCGAAGGTCGTCGGTTCAAATCCGGCCCCCGCAACCAATTACAATGAGAATGCAAGTTTAGACGGACGCGGGGTGGAGCAGCCTGGTAGCTCGTCGGGCTCATAACCCGAAGGTCGTCGGTTCAAATCCGGCCCCCGCAACCAATTGAATGAACACCCTTACGGGTGTTTTTTTGTATCTGTCGTCTGGTCCGCAACGACAGTGCGGGCAGCATCCTACTTACCCGCGCAATAAACTCGCCGTCATCTCAGGTTAACTTCTTCTCGCCAGCGTCGCCCCATCGGCAAAATACGCTTTAATGCCCGCCAGAATCGACTCTGCGACCTGTTGCTGGAACGTCGCGGTCTTGAGCTTGCGTTCTTCTTCAATGTTACTGATAAACGCCGTCTCGACCAGAATAGACGGAATATCGGGCGCCTTTAACACCGCAAACCCCGCCTGCTCGACCTTGTTTTTATGCAGGTCATTAATTTTACCAAGCTGCTTCAACACCGCTTTACCGAATTTCAAACTATCGGCAATGGTCAGCGATTGCACCATATCGAACATCGTATGGTCGACATAACGGTCACCGCTTTTGCTCACGCCGCCAATTAAGTCCGAGGCGTTCTGCGTTTGCGCCAGATATTTCGCCGCGGTACTGGTGGCGCCTTTGGTCGATAGTGCGAATACGGATGAACCGCTAGGCTGCCGGCTGGTGAAGGCATCCGCATGAATAGAGACAAACAGGTCGGCGCGCTGTTTCTGCGCTTTCGCCACCCGGACTTTTAACGGAATGAAGATGTCTTCATTGCGCGTCATATAGACCTTCATGTTGCCTTCTTTTTCGATCAACGCGCGCAGGCGGCGGGCTATCTGGAGCACCACGTCTTTTTCACGTGTTTTGTATTTGCCTATCGCGCCGGGGTCTTCGCCGCCGTGTCCCGGATCAAGCATAATGACAATGGGACGATCGCGCCCCGCTTTACCGGGCTGCGGCCCGCTTTGCGAAGGCGGCACCTGTTTATCCAGATCGCCTTTATTGTAGTCTTCCAGCAGCGCCAGCAGCGGATCCTGCATATCCTGCGCATTGGCAGGATAAAGATCCATCACCAGACGTTCTTTAAAGCCTGCCACAGGCGCCAGCGCAAATAGCTGCGGCTTCACGTTTTGTTTTAGCTCAAAGACCATACGCACAGTCTTAGGATCAAACTGCCCTACCCTTGCGGATTTGATATACGGATCGTCGCTGCGAATCTGCGCGCCAATGCCTTTAAGCACCGAGTTCAGATTCACATCCTCAATATCTACTACCACGCGGTCCGGGTTACTTAAGGCAAATTGTTTATATTTCAGCAGACGATTCGACTCTACCGTGACGCGGGTATAGCTGGACGCAGGCCAGATACGCACCGCAACGACCTGGCTTACGGCAGCCAGCCCGACCTGGCTCACGCTTAATAGCCACATGGCGCCCGCGCCTTGTAGTAAACGGCGACGGCTGATTGCTGAATTGGCTCCCGACATGCTTCTCCCGAGCAAAAACTAAATAGAGATCATACAAAGTTCATCCAAATTGACCAGAAACTTTAGCGAATGACGCATAATCTGTCATCTATAAAAGGGTAAACATTCTTTTTATATTCACGGCATTACTAAGAAAAGCGATCGGACCGCATAAAATTTACGCTTGCACAGAGGGCAAAAACAGAATAAAAATACACTAATTTCGAATAATAATTCACTAGTGGGGCGCGCAATGATAAAGGAACGTAAAACCGAACTGGTAGAAGGGTTTCGCCATTCAGTTCCCTATATCAACACCCATCGCGGAAAAACCTTTGTCATTATGCTCGGCGGCGAAGCCATTGAGCATGACAATTTTTCCAGCATCGTTAGCGATATCGGGCTACTGCATAGCCTCGGTATTCGCCTTGTCGTGGTGTATGGCGCGCGACCGCAAATCGACGCCAATCTGGCCGCGCATCATCATGAACCGATTTACCACAAAAACACGCGGGTGACGGACGCCAAAGCACTGGAGCTGGTGAAACAGGCCGCCGGTTTACTCCAGCTTGATATTACCGCCCGTCTGTCGATGAGTCTGAACAATACGCCGTTGCAGGGCGCGCACATTAATGTCGTCAGTGGCAATTTCACCATTGCGCAGCCGCTGGGCGTTGATGATGGCGTGGACTACTGTCATAGCGGCCGTATCCGGCGCATTGATGAAGATGCGATCAACCGCCAGTTGGATAACGGCGCGATCGTTCTGATGGGGCCGGTCGCCGTCTCAGTGACCGGCGAAAGTTTTAATCTGACCTCAGAAGAGATTGCCACTCAACTCGCCGTTAAACTGAAAGCGGAAAAAATGATCGGTTTCTGTTCTTCTCAGGGCGTTACCAATAGCGAGGGCGGCATCATTTCTGAACTCTTCCCGAATGAAGCACAGGCGCGGGTGGAAGAGTTGGAAGCGCAGGGCGATTACAACTCCGGAACCGTACGTTTTTTGCGCGGCGCGGTAAAAGCCTGTCGTAGCGGCGTTCGTCGTTGCCATCTGATCAGCTATCAGGAAGATGGCTCGCTATTACAGGAATTGTTCTCGCGTGATGGTATCGGTACGCAGATCGTCATGGAGAGCGCCGAGCAGATCCGCCGCGCCACCATCAACGATATTGGCGGTATTCTGGAGCTTATCCGCCCACTGGAGCAGCAGGGCATTCTGGTACGCCGTTCCCGTGAACAACTGGAGATGGAGATCGATAAATTTACCATTATTCAGCGCGATAATATGACTATCGCCTGCGCGGCGCTGTATCCTTTTGTGGAAGAGAAAATAGGCGAAATGGCCTGCGTAGCGGTACATCCGGATTACCGCAGCTCATCGCGTGGAGAAGTGCTTCTGGAGCGGGTTGCCGCCCAGGCGCGGCAAATGGGGCTGCGTAAATTGTTTGTGCTGACGACGCGCAGTATTCACTGGTTCCAGGAGCGCGGTTTTACGCCTGTCGATATAGAGTTACTGCCTGAGAGCAAGAAAAAAATGTATAACTATCAGCGACGTTCAAAGGTGCTGATGGCAGATTTAGGATAACAAGGGGGGCCTGATGGCGCTGCGCTTATCAGGCCTACGCTCGAAAGCATCATTTGGAGGCCGGATAAGACGCTACGCGTCGCCATCCGGCGAGAACTCGTCTTATCCGGTACGACTGACTTCATCAAATAAGGTGGCTAGCCCGCTGCGCCGCTCCGTACGCGTCACAATCGCGCCTGCCAGGATCCGTTCATCGGCATACAGCGATAACCGCCGCCGCGCTCGCGTAACAGCGGTATACACCAGCTCCCGCGTCACGACCGGCGAACGCTGGCTGGGTAAAATCAGCGCGGCGTGATCAAATTCAGACCCCTGTGATTTATGTACCGTCATCGCCCAGGTTGTATCATGTTCCGGCAGACGGCTGGGCTGAACGGACTTGATCGTGCCGTCCGGCATCACAAACCAGACGCGTAACCCCTGCCCGCGATCGAGCGCAATACCAATATCGCCGTTAAATAGCCCCAACGCGCTATCGTTGCGCGCAATCATTACCGGACGCCCTTCGTACCAGCGAGAATGCGGGTGCCGCTGAATTTTTCGTTGCTGCACCATCGCCTGCTCAATGCGGTCATTCAATCCCCTCACGCCAAATGGGCCTTCGCGCAGCGCACAAAGCAGTTGATACTCATTGAAAGCCTGAAGGATTGCCTCCGGCGTCGCTTTTTCATGCAGCAACCGCAGGTAGCGACCATAGCCCGCCAGCGCTTCATCCAGCATCCCGGCATAATCGTCGCTGCTTTGCAATGTACGCTTCTCTATATCGCTAAACCCCTGCTGAAAAACAGCCTGGATTGCCGACCTGTCGCCGCAGTTAATTGCCGCCGCCAGCTTGCCGATGCCAGAATCGCTGCCGAAACGATAGCTCTTTTGCAACAAACAGAGGCTATCGCGTAAAGATGCGGCTTGCGTTCCGGCCCCCGCCGGAATGGCGCTACCAGTGAGTCGACTTAGCTGTCGGGCGCGTTCCGCCGTAAACCCTGCGTTGACATAGGCGCAAATATCGCCCAACACAGCGCCCGCCTCAACGGATGCCAACTGATCGCGATCGCCAAGAAAAATGACCCGCCCGTGCGGCGGCAGAGCGTCAATCAAACGTGACATCATCGGCAAATCAATCATTGATGCTTCATCGACCACCAGCACGTCCAGATGTAGCGGGTTGCCCGCATGATGGCGTAATCGCTGGCTGCCGGGCTGTGCGCCTAGCAGTCGGTGCAGCGTACTGGCGTCCTCCGGTATACGCTTTTTCTGCGCATCGGTAAGTGGAAGCTGACGCAACGCCGCGCCGAGCGACTCCGTCAGGCGTGCGGCCGCTTTCCCGGTCGGCGCTGCCAGCCGGATACGGCAACGTTCGCCATCCGCCATTTGAATTAATGCCGCCAGCAGCTTCGCGACGGTGGTGGTTTTACCGGTACCGGGACCGCCTGAAATCACGGAGATACGGCGAGTTAGCGCTACGGCGGCGGCCACCTTTTGCCAGTTCACCTCCTCTGTCGGAGGGAATAGCGCGTCCAGAATACGGGATAACTGATCTTCATCTACGGCGATGGCCTGGTTAACCTCGTTAAAAAAGCGCGCAACCGTACGCTCGTTGCACCACATGCGATTCAGGTAGAGGCGATCGCCGCACAGAATTAACGGCGCGGGCCTATCGCCGCAGCTAACCGCCGCAGACTCCAGTAACCGCTTTTTCCAGTCGATTGGCGTAGCCGTTTCGCTTATCCAGGCGACCAGTAAGGGATGCGCCTCCTCCGTTAACGTTAAACGCGACAACGGCAGACACACGTGACCTTCACCTGCGTCATGACTAAGCAGCGCTGCCGCCAGCGTCACGGCGGGATCGTCGTTACCGGCGACGGTTAAAGCAAACTGGGCATCAATGGGCCGTAAGAGTTTTTGTTCAACGGCCTCCAGCAACCGCTCCTGGATTGTCATTGCGCCTCCTCACTCATTTCACCTGCAAACATATCATCCAGTTGGTTAATTAACGCCGCCGCAGGACGAGTGGTAAAAATACCCTGCTGCGGACGTTCGCTATCCACCCCGCGTAAAAAGAGATAGATGACGCCGCCGAAATGGCGTTCATAGTCGTAATTCGCCATTCGATGACGAAGGTAACGGTGCAATGCCAGCGTATAAAGCTGGTACTGCAAATCATAGCGATGCGCCTGCATCACCGCAGCCATCGCCGTCTGGGTATAGGCGGCGCTATCCTCGCCCAGCCAGTTAGATTTATAGTCGAGCAGGTAATAGCGCCCCTCATAACGGAACACCAGGTCGATAAAGCCCTTTAACATGCCGCGAACCTGCATGAAATCCAGCGCAGGGCAACCTGCTGAAAGCGGGTCGTATCGACGAATCAACGCATCCAGCTCTCCGGCGGTAAGCGGCTGGGCAATCGGCAGATAAAACTCCATTTCGACCTGTTTTTCACGCTCGGTCAGCACGCTCAGACTAACGCCCGTCTCGTTAAGGGGAACGTGTAACACGGTGTCCAGCCAGCGGGTAAGTACGGGCTCCCATCGCGTTTCAAAACCACTCAGCTCCAGTTTTTCCTGTACCCATTGGGGGTCTATCGGTTGAGTAAAATCAAGCTCTTCAAACAGGCTGTGCAAAAATGTTCCCGGCGATGCCCCGCGAGGAAAGTGATGCGGCGTCATTGCCGGCGCTTCCGCCGCTTCGCCAACGCCTGCGGCGTCAATGTCGAGACGAGGAATAAGATCTTGCGCCACGCTATGTCCCCGCTGCTGCAAACCAGAATAACTGATGACGCGCCAGCTATCATAAAGCAGGCGTTGCAGCGTTCTGGCGCTGAGTTCCGCGTGCGATGCAGCGGCAATTTGCCAGCGGTCGTTATCCGTATTGCCTGGCGTTCGACACACGATATCCTCGTCGCATAGCGCCTCAATACAGGCGCGAAGGCCTGCGGCATCCATCGGCTCGCCTTTTTGCAGGAGCCGCCCAAGCGCGCTTTGGTGCACATCCGTCTCGCCTTTCTTATCGCTGCGACGCCGTACCAGCGGCGCGACGCCGAGGCTGCAATGCCACACTGCACGGGTCAGCGCGACATAAAGTAGGCGCAGGTCTTCCGCCAGGCGTTCGGCTTCCGCCAGTGCTATGCTCTCTTCGGCATGACTAAGGTCCAGAACCGCCTCGTAGGAGTGCCTGTCGTGATAAAAAGCCTGGTCCTGCACGCGGAAATGGGTGATAAAAGGTAACCAGACCAGCGGGTATTCCAGACCTTTCGATTTATGAATGGTGACGATTTGCACCAGATGCTTATCGCTTTCCAGACGTAGTTGCTGGCTGGAAGCATTGCTATCGGGTTCAAGGATATGTTGCGCCAGCCAACGCACCAGCGCATGTTCGCTTTCCAGCTGCGAACCGGCTTCCTGTAACAGTTCGCTAATATGCAGAATATCCGTCAGCCGACGTTCGCCTCCCGCTGTCGCCAGCAGGTTTTCAGCAATATTGCGCGCCGACATTAGCGCGCGCAGCATAGGCATCACGCCGCGTTTATGCCAAATCTGTCGGTAGCCATCAAACTCTTCAACAACCGCATCCCACGCATTTTCATCATTGTTAAGCGTTTCGATATCCAGCGCGGTAAGGCCCATCATTGATGTCGCCAGAGCGCTACGCAGCGTATTCTCACGTTCGGGCGCCATCACCGCCTGCAACACCCACAGCATTTCCTGCGCTTCGAGCGTTTCGAATACGCTGTCGCGGTTAGAAAGATAGACGGAGGGGATCGCCAGTAAGGTCAGCGCATCCCGTATCAGCGCGGCTTCCCGCCTGCTGCGTACCAGCACGCTGATATCCGAGGCACGAACGGGCCGCGACGAATCGCCGTTCGTCAGCAGCGCGTCGCCCGTTTGCCCGGCACGCAGCCAGTCGCGAATTTGTGTGGCGCACACCTGCGCCATATAACTTTGATAATCGCCCGAACCGCAGCTTTCTCCCTCCATTAGCCACAGGGTCATCGCCGGTTGAGGCGCGTCATTCACTTTAAATTGCAGCGACTGGTTTCTGGGCGCAAACTTTACCGGACTGAAGGGAATATCGCGGAACATAAAGGTGTCATTCATCTGACTGAACAGCTTGTTAACGCTATTCACCATCCCCGGCGCGGAGCGCCAGTTAGTGTCAAGGGTATAGTGCGCGCTCACTTCGCTGCGAGCCTTCATGTAGGTAAAGATATCCGCGCCACGAAACGCATAAATCGCCTGTTTAGGATCGCCAATCAGCAATAGCGCCGTATCGGGTTGATGTCGCCAGATACGGCGAAAAATACGGTACTGTTGTGGGTCGGTATCCTGAAATTCATCGATCATCGCCACCGGAAAACGGGTACGAATCGCCGCAGCCAGCGCCTCGCCGCTTTCACTACGCAGCGCGGTATCTAAACGGCTGAGCATATCGTCAAACCCCAGCTCGCCGCGCCGGCGTTTTTCCTGAGCCACCGTTTCACGGATCTCTGATAGCGCTCGGGTAAGAACCAGATCTTTAATCGATAGCGGTTCGCCCAACAGGTTATCAATGGCGACAAACAATGGGTGCTGGGGCGTCACGCCGCCAGCTTTGGTGCGCTCAGCTAAAAAACGCTGTGAAAATTTTCCCAACGCCTCGGGTAATTGATAGTTTTTCGTCTCTTCTTGCGCCCACGCGGTGATCTTTTCGATCCATTTCGCCTGATTGCCGCGGTTGAACTTTCTGCGATCGATGCCGGATGATTCGATCAGCGCGTCCAGCTCGCTAACCGCCTCACACCACTGCTGCTTCACCTGGTTGATGCGCGCCAGGATCTGTTCATGACGCGATGCCAGCGTCTCCTCCTGCGATGGCGGCGCTTTAATGACCGGCGCTTCGCCCTGCAGATAACGATCGATATCCTTTAAGAGCGCCTTCGGTCCCTTCCACACGTCAAACACCACCTGCGCGATGTCGCGCGGCAGCGGATAGCAATGACGCCGCCAGAAATCGGCGCAGGCCTGATAACGCAACAAAGATTCGTCTTCAATAAGCTGTTGCTCAAACAACATACCGGATTCGAAAGCGTTCAGGCTGAGCATACGCTGGCAAAAACCGTGGATGGTAAAAACCGCGGCCTCGTCCATTTGTCGTTCCGCCAGTAATAACCACTGTGCGGCCTGCTTTTTGTCGCTAATTTCTTCCAGCAAGCGGGCATAAAGCGGATTATCCGTGCTTTCCCGCAGACAGGCGATGCGCAACTCATGGATATTACTGCGGATTCGCCCACGCAGCTCTTCAGTGGCGGCCTCCGTAAAGGTTACCACCAGCAGTTCTTCAACGCTCAACGGGCGGGGAAATGCGGCACTGCCGCCCAGGCCGAGCAATAACCGCAGATACAGCGCCGCGATAGTAAACGTTTTGCCTGTGCCCGCTGATGCTTCAATCAAACGCTCGCCTGTAAGGGGCAAGCGCAGAGGATCAAGAGTCTCGGAGACATCATTCATTCTTTTCGCTCATTAGAGGTAACGTTTGCTGCAAAGCGCTGACGTTATCCCACACTTTCCAGCCTGTCGGATGCACGTATTCTGCTTTTCCATTCTGGCTACCAGCAATCTGTGACAATATTGCCATACCTTGTGGTTCCACCACCGCCTGGTGGAAGAAGTCAGCAAGCTTTTGTGGCGTCAGCAATTTTATCTGAGCGATGATTTTATCACGCGAGTCAAAGCGCATATTACCCCGATCGAAATCCTTGCTTAAACGGGATGCTTCTTCGCCCAACGTTTGCGGCGCCTGGCGCATTTGCGTAATGATCGCCTGCTGAATTTGGGCGAACTCTTCCGGCTTCATCGCCCTCAGCTTCGCCTCGGCGTCAGGGAAAAATGCCTGATAGCGTTGCCACAGGTAAGAGGGCTGTTTATCGTTGCTCTGTAGCAGGAATCCCATTCCCCACTGACGGCCAACGCTCATCGGAAAGGCGAAAACGGCGTATCCCAGTTGCTCTTCGGTTCGTAGCTGATTGTAAAACCACGGTTGAACAATCTGACCTAACATCGCGCTGTAGGCGGCGCTGACATACTCGTCGTAGCCGACCGGGACAAAGACCGCGGCTAACGCGGAGTCGGTGCTACTGCCCGCTTTTTCAAATATTACGGACTGCTTTTTCTCAACCACCACGTCTTTGTTACGACACCACGCCGATCCGTTCGCCGCGAGCTGTTTTTGGACATCTTGCGCCAGAGAGGTCGCTTGGGCTTCGCTCATATTTCCTATAACCAGAAATTCCGGACGAGCGCCCGTTTTTAACGCATTACGATAGGCCATCACCTCTTTTAACGTAATGGACGGCAGCAAAGCGCGACGTTCATCACGGGAAAAATAAGGCACCTGCGAAATCATCTGCACCGGCATAATCGCCTGTTCGTAGGCTTTTCCCTTCTCCGCAGAATCCATCATCTGCGTATACCAGGATTTCGCCTGCGCCAGCTGTTCCTCCGTGGCGTCGTAGCTAAAATATCCTTCCAGCAACGCCAGGAAAAGCTGCGGCAAACGCTGGGTATAACCGTTCGCAGTGACCATCAGACCATTGTTGGCGTTAGTGGAAAAGCTAATGCCGCCCACTGCCGCCTGGTTGCTGAGCTGATCGAGCGCCATTCCCGCCAGATAATCATTAAGGGCGAACAGTACCTGATTGCGGGCGCTGTCCATCGCCTGCGGGTTACGCAATACCACGCTCACGTCAGCTTTTGGCTCGCTGGCGAAATAACGACTCGGCGCATAAACCACGCGCAAATCCGCTTTATCGACAATCAGTTCTGGCCGCACGTAGTTTTTGTCATTCTTAACAAGCGTGAAATCATCAGGAATATAGGGGTTTAACTCCGGCAGCGACAACGCAATGCTCTGTGCTTTTTGCTGCCAGTTTTTAAACGTCTGTTCGCTAATCTTATCGACCTGATAAGGCGCATCCACAAAATACGCCGTCTTATTATGGGGTTCCTGGGGACTGATGTACCAGATGCGCGCATTCTGCGGCGTCATCATCGCCAGGCGATTTTTGATAGCGGCAGGATCGTAACGATCGGCGATATTCGCCGCATCCAGCGTATGCGCTACCGGGACGCGGATCATAGTGTCCGCCAGCCATTCGACATAGTCCATATCGCGGATAATCGACGGATAGCGGAAGTCGAGATCCAGCACATGCGCCAGCTCGTCAAAGTAACGTTTATCTATCCCTTTTTCACGTAACGTATTGAGATAGCTGAAAATAGCCGCGACGACTTCATCACGATTGGCCAAACCTTTATCGGTCAGCGTTGCCGAAATGGCAAATACGCCGCTGTTACCATTAACAATCGGATCGGAATCCGCGCTAATACCTTCGACCAGTCCTTGTTTTTGCAGCCAGTCAGAGAGCGTCCCCGGGCTACGATTGCCAATCAGATAAGAGACCAGTTCATCGGTCTTGCTACGGAACTGCGCGCTATTGTTATCAATACGAAACTCCACGCGCAGCACTTTACGCGGTAGCGCCGGCACGTAATGAATAATGATGCCCTTCTGCGCCTCGGTGATGACAGGTACGGTAATTTCCGGTTTTTTAATCTGTTTATTCGGCACGCGGCCATAGGTTGCGGCGGCAATACGCGCCAGCTCCGGCAAGGGTTTATTACTGTAAATCACCGCCTTCATCAGATTAGATGAATAGTATTTTTCATGAAAAGCGATCAACGCCTGTTGCACCGGATTGCCCGGCTTATCGCTTAGCGTTTCCAGATTGCCGCCAGAAAAGTGCGAGCCTGGATGCGCCGGGTTAATGGTTTCGGCGCTTACCTGCGCCATACGCATACCGTCGCGGGTGCGCGCCATCGTCAGCTCGGCATTCACCGCGTTTCGTTCGCGTTCGGCATACTTTTTATCGAGCAATGGCGCGGCAATGGCGTCGGCCAGGCGATCTACGGCGCCTGGTAGCGCGTCGTTTTCAACCTCCAGGTAGAAGGCTGTTCGATAAGGCGCGGTGCTGGCGTTGTGGCTACCGCCATGTCTTTTAAGGTATTCGGCAAGGCTATCCGCCTGCGGATATTTTTTTGACCCCATCAGGCACATATGCTCAAGATAATGAGCAAGCCCCTGATGAGCCTCAGGATCTTCAAGCGATCCAACGGGTACCACTAACGCTGAAAGCGACTTTACAGCCTGCGGATCGGATACCAGCAACACCACCATGTCATTATCAAGACGTATCGCCTGATACTGCCGGGTATCTTTATCGCTTTTACGGATAGTTTCTTGCAGCGGTTGCCAACCGATATCCGCCTGAACTGCAGGCCCCCAGAGGGCGACCAATAACAATAACGCTTTGAACCAGGTGCTGCGGGGCATTCACGGACCTCATCATTAACTTTCATTCCCACTCATCTGTATGGCCACGTAAACCATCGACCTGAGCAGAACGGGATATTATTGTGCTGAACCAGGCAGCATCTTTTTATCAGTAATCAGTCCGTGACGAAGAGCGCATCATAGTCGAAGCCTTTTAATTGCGCGATTTTCATACAATCAACGAGACTGATTAAAACGAAACAGCGGTAACAGGTAATGTCGGGACTGCGCAATGATAGCCTGCAACGTTTCAGATTCCAGCTGACGCCAAAGACGTTGATACCAGATATCTTCGCCTTCGCCGCTCACCATCATGTTGCCTTCATAAGCCTGTAGAAACTTTGTTCTGGCCTTCTGTAAGGTGTCATCGTCGTCTAACATGACATCATTTTCAGCGTCATAACAGGCTTTTATCCATGCGCCGCCGCTTTCCGGCAGTACCAATAGCGGAGAAGACATGCCTTCCCGGTAGCCTTCAATCAGTTGCGCCAGGTAAGCCATTGCCTGCGCTTTATCAAGTGACGGAAATCGCCATTCTCCCTCTTTGCGCAAAAACAGACGACTTTCGCCACTCCCGCCGCTGGCACAATAGACAAGGTGTTCCAGCCAAAGTTTCACACCTTGCGCCACGCTGATTAAAGCGGGACGCCAGCGCAATAATCCATCCTCCTGTACCTGCGGTAGCCAGCCGGTTAGCTGAACGCCATTGCAAAGCAGATCCACTTCCAGGCTTTGGCTCGGCTTACGACAGGCGATAACCCGGCTTGCCAGTTGCTGCATCTCCTGACATTGCGCATCCCAGAATATTTCGCCAAACGCGCCGTAAGGCAACTCTCCCGCAGCCCGGAAACGGCGGAACAAGCGTTCGACGTCGTCCTCTTCAACCAGCGTATTGAGCAACTGTTGGTTAAGTTGATATCGCGTCAATCCCTCTAATTCAAACGGTTCCGCATCAGGAATCTCACTCTCTTCCGAGCGGAAATTAACCTGAAGCCGCATCTGAAAAAATGCGCGTACCGGATGGGCCCAAAAACGCTGCAGACTTTCCAGAGTCAATGTTTCCGGCATCGTAAAAGGAAGCGGCTGCACAAAGTCAGAATGCGCTTTCCCCGACTGACTCGCCGCAGGCAACCACTCTCTGGCATAACTTTGCTGTTCGCCGGGTTGGTAATTTTGCGCATCAAAAGGCATACGGGTATGCAGACGCGTAATATGCGCTTTGACTCGTGCTTCGCTCTCATCACAGGTCAGCGTTTCGTCGCCCGGCAAATAGTGGCTTTGCCCGATGTAATCCACCAATTCTTGCACCAGTACAGATGGAAAGCGTTCGCTATTATCCTGGATGGAGCGACCGATGTAGCTGATATACAGCGTCTGCTGCGCCGAGATTAACGCTTCCAGAAACAGGTAGCGGTCATCGTCGCGACGGCTACGATCCCCGCGCATGGGTTTTTGGCTCATCAGGTCAAAGCCCAACGGCGCAAGCTGGCGCGGGTATACGCCGTCGTTCATTCCCAGCAGGCAAACGACTCTGAACGGAATGGAACGCATCGGCATCAGCGTACAAATATTGATGGGGCCCGCCAGGAAGCGCTGGCTAATACGTTCCTGATCCAGACGCTGCGCCAGTTCATCCCGCAGTAGCGAAATCGGTACCGCGTCGCCATATTCCGCCGCAACGCCTTCGGCGATAATGGCCTGCCACTGCTGTTCAATCAATGTCATTGCCGCTTCCGTGTCCGCATCGGGCAGGAAGAAATCATTGAGCATGTCGCGACAAACGGGCAGCCACTCTTCCAGCGGTCGCTCCTGCGCCAGACCGCGCCGCCAGATATTAAGCTGCATCAGCAGCGAAGCCAGATGCCCGACCAGCTCGGCAATCAGACCGCTGGATTCGTCATAAGGCAGAACCGACTGCCACTCGCCCTGGGCGCTTTCCATCGCATACCCCAGCAGCATACGCGTCAGGCCAAATTGCCATGTATGCTGCCCTGTGGCAGGAAGTTCCAGCTCGCGTACGTTGTCATCGTCAATTCCCCAGCGAATGCCTGACTCATTGACCCACAAGCGCAAATAACGCAGCCCTTCTTCGTTGATCGTAAAGCGGGCAGCCAATACCGGTACGTCTAACAACGCCAGAACATCCTCGGAGACGAAGCGGCTGTCCGGTAACGAAAGCAGGCTGATAAATGCCTGTAACACCGGATGTGACTGACGCGCCCGCCGATCGGAAATGGCATAAGGCAGATAGCGCTCCGTTGGCGCGCTACCAAATACCGCCTGGATAAACGGGCTATAGCTGTCAATATCAGCCACCATAACGATAATGTCGCGCGGCGTTAGCGTCGGATCGGCTTCCAGCATCGCCAGCAGGCGATCGTGCAGTATTTCCACCTCGCGCTGCGGGCTGTGACAAACGTGAAAAGAGAGGCTGTTATCCTCGGGATCGAGCAGACGCTTATTGTCGCTGCGCGAATACTCCTCAAGATTTACGCCCGCCACCGCATGGCTTTCCAGTTCAAGAATATCCGCCTGAATCCGATGCAAAAGATTATCTGGCGTAATATCAACAAACGCATCCAGTTCCTGGCTGTTTTCCAGTTCAGATAGCAGGTAGATATAATCCCGCCCCAGTTTTCCCCATGAGGCCAGTAGCGGATTACCGATATCCTGCTCACCGTCGCTGTTAAATAAGGCTTCCGGATTCTGGTTTTCACGGAACAACGGTAAATGACGGTCTTCAAAAGTGTGACGACGCTGGCGAGCCATGAGTTTTGCCAGCCAGGCTGGGTCTTTAATATCCCCCCAGTAATACCGGCACGGATTAGTAAAAAGGAGATGGATTTCAATATGTTTACCCAGCGCCTGCAATGCTCTGAGATACACTGGCGGTAACGCGGAAATACCGCAAATAAAAACGCGGGACGGCAACCCTGGCGGGCAGGCGGTCGCGCTTTCCAGCGTTTGAATAAAGCGTTGGTAGAGATTGGCGCGATGCCAGCGCGGCTGCCCCAGCGCGGCGGTATATTCCACCAATGCTTTCCACAGCGGCGCCTGCCAGTTTTGCGCCTCCCCCAGACCTTCCACGGTTTTTCCCGCTTCCCACTGCGTAAGCCAGTCAGGCCGATAAACCAGATACTGATCGAACAGGTCGGCGGCGCGCGCGGAAAGCTGAAAGAGTTTGCGTTTATCGGTGTCGTCGGTCAGATAATGGCGCAGCAGTACAAACTCATCCTTATCCAGCAACTGCGGCAGCAAGGTCATCAGTTTCCAGCTCATGCTTTGTTTGCTGAAAGCGCTTTCTTTGGGGATATCCGGCAACACGCGGACAAACATCTCCCAGATAAAACTCGCCGGTAACGGAAAAGCGATATTCGCCGCAATACCAAACTTTTGTGAAAGGGTCATCTGCAGCCACTGCGCCATACCCGTGCTTTGTACCAGAATCATTTCTGGTTCAAAGGGATCATCCAGCCGCTCGCGTTCGACGATGAATTCCATCAACGCTTCCAGCACATCCAGACGATTGGAGTGGTAGACCCTTAACATAATTACTCCTGACGATTAACGATTTGGACAATGCAAGCGCGTCATTTGCCCCTGCCTGCCAGAGGGTGAAACCATCGTGACGCTGATGCTGACACATCCCGATTGCGTTGTCTGCATCCGGTTGGCCTTCCAGCCTTCAGCAGGCGAAAATGGATACAGCGCCGTTTGCTGCCACGCCTGCCGCCAGATCTGGAGATACTGGTGTCGTAATGCAAAACTGTGCATTAATACCCGCTGATAGCCTGACAGCGCGGTGACGATCATTACCATTAGAACCATCGCCACTAAAACTTCCGGGAGGCTAAACCCGCGTTGTAAATTCAGGGGATGCGACATAACGCCACCTCTTTTAACGGACAAAAATCACTCCAGCCGTGGGGAGAAAAGACAATGCTTCCCTGAATGACGTTGCCCAAACGCCATAACGTCATGCCGTCATCTTGCGCCGCCATCACCACCTCATCCCCCGATAATCTCCGCAAACAGACTCTTGCTCCTGAAGAGGAATAGCGCCGACATTCCATTTCGGTTACGCCTGACCATAGCTGCCCCCGCCCCCATTCCAGCGCCGACTGTACGAGCGCCTGGCGTTGTATCGCCATGCTCTGCGTCGTCACGCGGGCGGCATAGCTGGCCTGCTGCTGATTTACGCCTTGCAGTAGCAGACTGCCCAGAATCAGTATTAAAAGCGCCAGTATTAGCGAAGAAGCGCCACGTTCCCGATTCACAGATTAAATCCCGTTACGCTGTATTGCGCGTCAATAACCGTCTGAGGCTCGGCTTTGCTGGCGCCGCGCAGATGCAGCATGAGCACTGGCGAGAATCCCGTTATATCCCGGCGCTCAACGGTAAACGCCGTGATGAGTACCGTATTGGGATCGGTCATTTTTTCCCATCCCTTACCCTGGCAAGATGTTGCTCCGCGTAATGTCTCCAGAACGTTATCCTTCACACGAAACCCGGTCTGGTCGGCCTCTTTCGCCGGTATGGTATCCCAGACACCGTTATTATTCCCGTCCCACTGAACGATGACGCATTGCCCCTGTTCGGCAAGATGTAACCCTTCGCCAATACAGTGGCCATGACAGTAACCCGCACGTTGAAGATGCTTCGCTACGGTATAGGTTCGCTGCCAGATTTCATCTTCCAGCGATAACTGTCGCGTGTTGTGCCAGATTTCACGCTGTAGCGCCGGTAAAAATCGTGCGGACCCAAGCAGTAAAATGGAACCTATCGCCATCGCCAGCACAACTTCCAGTAGCGAGAACCCCCGCGTGGTTATTGACACGTGGCGGCCTCATTACGCTCGCATAGCCTGATTCGCCCCCAGGAGGAGACGACCAGACGCCACTCTCCGGCAGCGTTTTTCAGTACGATGTGCCCTGCCCATGCCGTATTGCGCAAGCCAAAGAAGGCTAACGACGGCGTGATATCGGCAAGGACGACATCACGCCAGTCGGGCGTAAACACAAAGGGGGAAGATGGCGTACACGATGTTTGCGTAGCAACAGAGCTGACAAAGCACCATGAACCGCCTTCGCTGACCACGCGAAGAATGTGATCGCGGTTATGCCAGTGAGCGTCCTCACGAAGTTGCAGCAGGTAATCCCGCACCTGACATGCGGTTTGCCACAGGCGCTGTTGCTGCTGCCAGCGTTGCCAGCCATAAAGTCCTGTGGCGCTGAGAATGATAATGAGCGACATCGCGACCACCGTTTCAATGAGCGTATAGCCCTGTTGTTTTTTCATGTCGGCAGTATGGCGGGCGGGGAAAAAATAACGAGCGCCAAATACAGATTGTTCGGCGCGTTACGAGAAAAAGTTCATGTCTTGCAGCGCGTTGCAAAATTTCAGGAATCCGCGCCGAAGATTGAGACGAAGGGTAAAAAAAACCGACGCGCAATGACGTCGGTTATGGCAGGATCGTCAGCGCTTAGATAGCGACCGGCGCTTTAATACCGGGGTGCGGATCATAACCTTCAATTTCGAAATCATCGAACCGGTAGTCAAAAAGCGAATCGGGTTTACGCTTAATGACCAACTTCGGCAGCGCGCGCGGTTCACGGCTTAATTGCAGGTGCGTCTGCTCCATATGGTTGCTGTACAGGTGCGTGTCGCCGCCGGTCCAGACAAAATCGCCGACGTCCAGGTCGCACTGTTGCGCCATCATATGCACCAGTAACGCGTAGCTGGCAATGTTGAACGGCAGACCGAGGAACACATCGCAGGAGCGCTGATAAAGCTGACAGGAGAGTTTTCCATCTGCGACATAAAACTGGAAAAAGGCGTGACACGGCGCCAACGCCATCTTATCCAGCTCGCCGACGTTCCACGCAGAAACGATAATACGACGAGAGTCCGGGTCGTTTTTAAGCTGGCTTAAGACCGTGGCGATCTGATCGATATGGCGGCCATCCGGTGTTGGCCATGCACGCCACTGCTTACCATAAACCGGGCCTAAATCGCCGTTCTCATCGGCCCATTCGTCCCAGATGGTGACATTATTTTCGTGCAGGTAAGCGATGTTGGTATCGCCCTGCAAAAACCATAGCAGTTCGTGAATAATTGAACGTAAATGGCAGCGTTTTGTCGTCACCAGAGGAAAGCCTTCCTGCAGGTTAAAACGCATCTGATGGCCAAAAATGGAAAGCGTGCCGGTGCCGGTACGGTCGTTTTTCTGTGTGCCTTCATCCAGCACTTTTTGCATCAGTTCTAAATACTGTTTCATGGTTCCTCAGGAAACGTGTTGCTGCGGGCGGCGGCGATATGCCCAAACCATCATGATCGCGCCAGCGATAATCATCGGGATAGAGAGAATCTGCCCCATGCTGATGTACTGTACCCACGCGCCGGTAAATTGCGCGTCCGGCTGGCGGAAGAATTCAACAATGATACGAAACGCGCCATAGCCAATCAGGAATAATCCGGAGACTGCGCCCATCGGACGCGGTTTGCGAATAAAGAGATTAAGGATGATAAACAGCACCACGCCTTCTAATGCCAGCTCATACAACTGGGAAGGGTGGCGTGGCAATACGCCGTAGGTATCAAAAATAGGCTGCCATTGCGGATGTGACGACAGCAGCGCAATATCTTCCGCGCGTGAGCCAGGAAAGAGCATGGCAAACCGGAAGTCAGGATCGACGCGCCCCCACAATTCACCGTTGATAAAGTTGCCCAGACGCCCGGCGCCCAGGCCGAACGGAATTAACGGCGCAATAAAATCAGACACCTGAAAGAACGAGCGCTTCGTGCGCCTGGCGAAGATAATCATCACCAGTATCACGCCGATAAGCCCGCCGTGGAAGGACATGCCGCCGTCCCAGACGCGGAATAAATAGAGCGGGTTATCCAGAAACAGAGGGAAGTTATAAAACAGGACATAGCCAATACGTCCCCCCAGGAAGACCCCCAGGAAACCTGCATAGAGTAAATTTTCAACTTCGTTTTTGGTCCAACCGCTTCCCGGACGGTTAGCGCGACGCACCGCCAACCACATCGCGAAAACGAACCCCACCAGATACATCAAGCCATACCAGTGAAGCGCGACGGGCCCAATTGAGAAAATGACCGGATCAAAGTCCGGAAAATGCAGATAGCTACTGGTCATCTGTCACCACAATTTCTTGTTATTTCGCTGAAGAGATAGCGATTGATAAGCGCGCCTGCGCGTTGCAGACGCTCCAAAGGTGCGAATAATAGCACAAGGGTTAAAAGCGAGATGCCGATTACCGTTAAAAGATATGTATACGCATTGTCTTTCATCTTGCAGGCGTGTTGTCTGCGCCGTGAATCCACAGTCACTCTCTTTTCCCGCTCCAGTCGTTACAACCCTCCGCGAATCAATCCCCCCATCCCGCGGCGCTCCATAAACGCCGCCACCTGATGACGCACTTCGGTCGCCATCTGCGCCTCAAGGCTGCGTCTGGCAAGGGTTTGCGCGTCTTCAAAATCGATATGCCGCAGCAGATATTTCACACGCGCTACCGAACGGCCATTCATCGAAAGATGGCGATATCCCAGACCGATAAGAATCGCCACGCACATCGGATCGCCCGCCATCTCGCCGCACAAGCGAAGATCGAGGCCATTTTTTTCGGCTTCCTGCGCAACCATGCTCAGTGCGCGCAGCATAGCCGGATGCAGACTGTCGTAAATACTGGCCACGCGGGTATTGTTGCGATCTACCGCCAGGATATATTGCGTTAAATCGTTGGTGCCGACCGAGATAAAGTCGATCCGGTTAGCCAGATGCGGCAGCATAAATACCATTGACGGTACTTCCAGCATAATGCCGATACGCGGTTTCGGGATCGCATAGCCGATCATCTCCTCGACCTCGCGCCCGGCGCGTTCGATCAGACGCCGCGCTTCATCGACTTCATCAATACTGGTGACCATCGGCAACAAAATGCTGAGGTTGCCAGTCGCCGCATTGGCGCGCAGCATCGCGCGGACCTGGATCAAAAAGATCTCCGGCTGATCCAGCGTAATGCGGATCCCGCGCCAGCCCAGACACGGGTTCTCCTCGCTGATCGGCATATAGGGCAGTTGCTTATCCGCTCCCACATCCAGGGTCCGCAGCGTCACCGGTTTATCGTTAAACATTTGCAGCATCCCTTGATACTGCGCCACCTGCTCTTCTTCCGAGGGAAACCCGCTTTGCAGCATGAAGGGAATTTCAGTACGGTACAGGCCGATACCGTCGATCCGACTGCCTAACTTTTCCTCATGCTCGGGGCTGAGCCCGGCATTCAGCATCACTTTGATACGCTCGCCGCTTTTCAGTTGGGCGGGAAGATTGACGTCGTCCTCCGCCAGACGACTGAGTTCTATCTCTTCACTAATGAGCCGCTGATATTCCTGAATAAGCACGGGTTCAGGATCGACCAGTAATTCACCGCGATAGCCATCCACCACCAACGTACGGCGATGTAGCACCGAAGGCTGGATATCCGCGCCCATGACAGTCGGGATACCGAGCGCGCGCACCATAATCGCCGCATGCGAGTTTGCCGCGCCGTCGCGCACCACAACGCCCGCCAGCCTGTCCTGCGGCAGCTCCGCCAGGGTGGTCGCCGACAGCTCATCCGCGACCAGAATAAAACGTTCCGGCCAGGCGTTTGGCCCCTGAACTGAATCATCAAGGTGGAATAACAGTCGCTGCCCCAGAGTGCGTAAGTCTCCCGCACGTTCTTTGAGGTAGTTATCGGTTAGCGCCGCAAATTGCTCGGCAAATTTTTCGATGATTTTTTTAACGGCCCACTCCGCAACAGCGCCTTTGTCGACCTCGGCGAAGAGTTCGCGACGCAGTCTGGCGTCTGAAAGCAGGTGTGAGTACAGATCGAAAATGGCCGCCGTCTCTTTTTGCGCGCCGGCGGCAAAGCGTTTGCTGTATCGTCGGAATTCGTTCGCCGCCTCTTCCAGCGCGCCGGTCAATCGTTCGCGTTCAAGAGAGGTATCCAGCGTAGACGCTTCGTAAACCTGTTCCATCAGCGGCATGGTCGCGTCTTGCCAGCCCGTTGCGATAGCCACGCCCGGCGCCGCAGGAAGCGCACGAATTCGCGTCTGCCGGTATTGCCCGAACAGCGCTGTGACCTGCGACTGTGACAGGATAGCCGCCATTTGCGTAGCGAGCGTGACGAGGAAAGACTCTTCGCTTTCATCGTACTGGCGCAATTCGCGCTGCTGTACGACCAGCACGCCGAGAAGTTGGCGACGCTGAATGATCGGCACGCCGAGAAACGCGCGAAAACGCTCCTCTTTTACCGAAGGAATGTATTTAAAGCTGGGATGTTTTTGCGCATCGGCAAGGTTAATGGGTTCCGCCAGTCTGCCCACCAGACCGACGATCCCCTCATCAAACGCAAGCGCAACGGTTCGACCACGCGGTTTTTTCAACCCCCGCGTCGCCATCAGGTAATAACAGCGTCGGTCATGATCGGCCAGGTAAACCGAGCAAACCTCTGTATCCATCGCAAGACAGATATCCGTGACCAGAATATTCAGCGCCTCGTTCAGACGCGGCGCACTGGCCACTTTTTCGACTATTTCGCGCAGGCGAGTGAGCATAATTTGCGTGGCTTAACCTCTTTTACGTCGATAAGCAGGCGCGCTTTGTAGCTTAGGGGGATTATCCTGAAGCGCCATGACAACACTTGCAAACTCTTTCATTACCCTGCGGTAGACATCGCGTTTAAATGACACCACTTGTCGAACCGGATACCAGTAACTTACCCAGCGCCAGCCGTCAAACTCCGGCGTACTGCTGGTTTGCATATTGATTTCGGCGTCGGCGCTCATTAACTGCAAAAGAAACCACTTTTGTTTCTGGCCGATACATACCGGCTTTGTGTCCCAACGCACCAAACGTTTTGGTAACTTGTAACGCAACCAGTTGCGAGTAGAAGCAAGGATCCGCACATCTTTACGGCTTAACCCAACTTCTTCAAACAGTTCCCGGTACATCGCCTGTTCTGCCGACTCCCCTGGATTTATCCCGCCCTGCGGGAACTGCCAGGAGTGCTGACCAAATCGCCGGGCCCACATCACCTGCCCCTGACGATTACAAATTACGATACCTACATTTGGGCGGTAGCCATCGTCATCAATCACCGGACTACCTCAACATAAACCTTATATATGAACGATTGTTTCATACTCCAGTGAGGCGGTAAACCACTCTGTAATAGTGACACAGCCTAATAACAATTGAATAACTCACAGTAAATAGCCGAGTTATAAACAGATGATGACGCCCTTGCGCCATTTTATTCACCTTTTCTGTGGATATAGTTGTGAAGAAGTATGGAATTACCACGGGAAAACCCAGAACAGTCTGAATTCCTCATGCTGGAGACAGTAAAAATAGTGCCTTATATTCATTGCGTTATAGACAAATCTTACATGCTACCTTCATAAAGCGTGACCAGCATCACATCTAAGATCCTTATGCTGATGAAAGATCAACCAGCGTCGGTTTTATCCACAGATTGTGCCAATAACTTACGCACTATTTGTCTGAATTTTCGATTTTCGTCGCACGTCAAGGCTGTAAATGGAAACAGTAGTGGCGGTTTTACACAGTTATCCCAACTTTCTGTGGATAACATAGTGTAAGATCCTGTTTATTGTCAGTGACCAGAATTGGAAAACCCGCTTCAGCGTTGCGCAACACGAAGAAACAACACAAAAAAGGCAATAAAAATCAGTCTATTGAATATAAGACACAGAAAAAGATAAACTCTGCCCATACGGTATAAAATCACTGCTCATTTTTTGACCTAAGGTAATTGTCATGTCCGCTCTTTGTCCGCTACTGACTCCGCCTGCTTCGGAAGCATTGCTGTTAGCCCAGGCGCGGCAGCTTTCCGGCTATACGTTAGGCGAGCTGGCGGCGATGGCCGGCATTACCACGCCTAAAGATTTGAAGCGAGACAAAGGCTGGATCGGCGTCTTGCTGGAGATCTGGCTCGGCGCCAGCGCCGGGAGCAAGCCGGAGCAGGATTTCGCCGCATTAGGCGTAGAACTGAAAACCATCCCGGTGGATAGTCTGGGTCGTCCTCTGGAAACAACCTTTGTTTGCGTGGCGCCGTTAACCGGTAACAGCGGCGTGACCTGGGAGACAAGTCACGTACGGCATAAATTGAAGCGCGTGCTATGGGTGCCGGTCGAAGGCGATCGCAGCATACCGTTAGCCGAACGCCGCGTAGGTTCGCCGCTACTCTGGAGTCCGAGTGAAGAAGAGGACAGGCAGCTACGCCTCGACTGGGAAGAGCTGATGGACATGATAGTGCTGGGCCAGGTGGAACGCATTACCGCCCGTCATGGCGAAGTCTTGCAACTGCGGCCCAAAGCCGCCAATTCCAGGGCGCTCACCGAGGCTATCGGCGCGCGCGGGGAACCTATTTTGACGCTACCGCGTGGATTTTATCTGAAAAAAAATTTTACGCAGGCGCTGCTGGCTCGCCATTTTTTATTGCAGAATCCGTAACGTCCATTACACGCAAATGCGCCTCCGCTATGGCTACGCGTCGGACCGACGCCCGATAAACGTAAGCGTATTGTCGCCGCTATTTTACACCGTTCCTGGATGCGCAAAATCAGCCTGGGCTTTCGCCCGTCACTCGACGGGCCTATAATTACCGCTTCTTTTTTTGGCAGGACTTTGTTCGATGTTATTTGCATGGATAACCGATCCTAATGCCTGGCTGGCGCTCGGTACGCTGACGCTGCTGGAGATTGTACTTGGGATCGACAACATTATTTTTCTTTCTCTGGTGGTAGCAAAACTTCCTACGGCGCAACGGAACCACGCACGGCGGCTTGGGTTGGCGGCGGCGATGGTCATGCGCCTGGCGCTGCTGGCGTCAATCGCCTGGGTCACTCGTCTGACTAATCCGCTGTTTGAGCTTTTCGGCGAAGCGATTTCCGCCCGCGATCTCATTCTGTTACTGGGCGGGTTATTTTTAATCTGGAAAGCCAGCAAGGAGATCCATGAGTCCATCGAAGGCGAAGAAGAAGGGTTAAAAACCCGGGTTTCTTCTTTCCTGGGCGCAATAGTGCAGATTATGCTGCTGGATATTATTTTCAGCCTTGATTCAGTTATCACAGCGGTTGGCCTCTCCGATCATCTGTTTATTATGATGGCGGCAGTCGTTATTGCCGTGGGCGTCATGATGTTTGCGGCACGGCCCATCGGCGAGTTTGTCGATCGCCATCCGTCGGTAAAAATGCTGGCGCTCTCCTTTCTGATCCTGGTTGGCTTTACCCTGATTCTGGAAAGTTTCGACGTTCACGTTCCGAAAGGGTATATCTATTTCGCCATGTTCTTCTCTATCGCAGTAGAGAGCCTGAACCTGTTGCGTAATAAAAAGAATCCGCTGTAATCCTGTTTCGCTCCCCCGCCGGGGAGCGAATACTCACTTTATTTCCTTTCTTCTCACAGATTAAGATTTTGCTGCTTCCGACATGCAGAGCTGCGCGTTATTACTAGACTATTATCAGACATATGATTAACAGACTATTATCAGATGCAGGCTACGTGAGGACAAACGGATGAAAAAGTGGGCAGTTGTAATTTCCGCAGTAGGGTTGGCTTTTGCGGTATCCGGATGCAGCAGCGATTATGTAATGGCGACGAAAGATGGTCGTATGATCCTGACCGATGGAAAACCGCAAGTTGACGATGATACCGGTCTGGTCAGCTATACCGATGCACAGGGAAACGAGATGCAAATCAACCGTGACGAAGTGTCTCAAATCATCGAACGTTAAGCGGTGGCCTGTGATCGAGGTCAGCGTTCTGCAAGCCTTCAGGCTGCGTCCCGTAACGGTGCGTGGCGACCACGCCCGGTAACAATTACGCCGCGCAGCCTGCAATTTTACTTTCCCTTTTGCCTTCCCTCTGCCATTTTTATTGTCCTTTGTCGGGAATTTCTGACTTCATAATAAAAAGGAAACGGCTATGCACTATCACCGTATACCCCACAGCTCGCTCGAAGTAAGTACGCTAGGGCTGGGCACAATGACATTTGGTGAACAAAACAGCGAAGCCGACGCTCACGCACAGCTCGACTATGCCATCGCAAATGGCATTAACCTTATCGATGCCGCCGAGATGTATCCGGTACCGCCGCGCCCGGAAACACAAGGGCTGACGGAGTCCTATATCGGTAACTGGCTCGCCAAACGCGGCAACCGTGAAAAACTGATCATCGCCAGCAAAGTTAGCGGACCGGCACGTAATAATGATCAAGGCATCCGGCCTCATCAGGCGCTGGATCGTAAAAATATTCGCGAAGCGCTACACGACAGTTTGACCCGATTGCAGACCGACTATCTGGATTTGTATCAGGTGCACTGGCCGCAGCGCCCCACTAACTGCTTCGGTAAACTCGGCTATAACTGGACGGACTCCACGCCAGTAGTAAGTCTGCTGGAGACGTTAGACGCGCTAAGTGAGTTTCAGCGAGCGGGTAAGATTCGTTATATTGGCGTTTCAAATGAGACAGCGTTTGGCGTTATGCGCTATCTGCATCTGGCGGAAAAACATGACCTGCCGCGTATTGTCACGATCCAGAACCCCTATAGCCTGTTAAACCGCAGCTACGAGGTCGGACTGGCGGAAGTCAGCCAGTATGAAGGTGTTGAATTGCTCGCCTATTCCTGTCTGGCGTTTGGCACATTAACCGGTAAATACCTGAACGGGGCCAAACCCGCAGGCGCGCGGAATACCCTGTTCAGCCGCTTCACACGTTACAGCGGCGAACAGGCGCAAAAAGCCGTTGCCGCCTACGTCGATATCGCGAAGCGTCACAATCTTGATCCGGCGCAGATGGCGCTGGCCTTTGTTCGCCGCCAGCCGTTTGTCGCCAGTACGTTACTGGGCGCAACCACGATGGCGCAGCTCAAGACGAATGTGGAAAGTCTGCATCTGACGTTAAGCGAAGAGGTTCTGGCGGAGATTGAGGCGGCGCATCAGGTTTATACCTACCCGGCGCCGTGATGGTCAGTGCCCGGTGGCGCTACGCTTCCGGGCTTACAGAGACAATGTAAGCCGGATAACGCGCGCTCGCCGCCCGGCGTATTCACTCAGTATGATGCCTGCCGGCGCTGCCAGATCCACAGCGCCGCGATCGCCAGCGCGAACAGCACGCCAAAGCCGATACCTATCGCCACTGCCGGAACGCCAACCAGCACCGCCAGCGAGTACAGTCCCAGCATTAATAGCATGGCGCTATTCTCGCCCAGATTTTGTACGGCAATGGCATTCCCGGCGCCAACGCTCTTCTTACCGCGCTCCTGGAGCAAGGCGTTGAGCGGCACCACAAAAAAGCCGCCCAGCATACCTATCAACAGCAACAAGGCATAAGCAGGCAGCAATGCGTGCTGTAATGAGAAGATCGCAACCACAACGCCAATCAAAATCCCGGCGGGCATACAGCGCGATACGGTCTCCAGCGTCACCAGTTTTGCCGCCGCGCCCGCGCCGACCACAATGCCTACCGCCACCATGGCGTTCAGGTAAGTCGGCGTGGCGTTATCCGTAATCCCCAGCGCCACCGGCACCCACAGCACCAGCAGAAAACGCAGCGTCACGCCTGCGCCCCAGAATAGCCCGGTCCCCACCAGCGAAAAACGCGTTTCACCGTTACGCCAAAGGACAACGCAAGCGCTGAAGAAGCTACGCGTCATCGCCGACAACCGCCAGGATTGTCCTGGACGCGCCGCCACAAGCTTCGGGATAAACAGGTTCGCCGCCACTGCGCCAGCGTAGGCCAACGCGCAGGCAACCAGCGCGGCGATGACATGCCAGTCGGCCAATACGCCGCCCGCGACGGAACCGAGCAAAATCGCCGCAATCGTAGAGGCTTCCATCAGACCATTGGCTTTCACCAACTTATCGCCCGTCGTCAGTTCGCCCAGAATACCGTATTTCGCCGGAGAATAAGCCGCCGCGCCAATCCCGACCAACGTATAACCGACAAAAGGATTTACGCCGAGGCAGATACCTGCCGCTCCCGCCAGTTTAAGACCATTGGCGACCATCATCACCCGGCCTTTGGCAAAGCTGTCCGCTATCTGGCCGACAAACGGCGCAAAAAGAATGTAAGCGCCCACAAACACCATTTGCAAAACAGGCTGGCTCCAGTCCGGGTAAAACTGAGCTTTCAGCAGTGCCAGCGTCGCGAACAGCAGCGCATTATCGCCAAAAGCCGAGAGAAACTGCGCGACAATAACCGACAGCATCCCTTTCGACCAGATGGAGGTGTTAGTACGTACTGACTCACTCATGATGTTGTTCCGGCGCATCCACCCAACTTTTCAGCGTCACAAAATCGGGTTTCCCGCTGCCAAGCAAGGGAAGCTGCTTCAGATAACGGATATCACGCGGGACGGCCAGTTCCGGAATACCGTGTTCACGGGCATAGTGCTGTAACTTTTCTCGGGTGAGTTCGCTGTCAGTCGTAAACAGTACCAGCGCTTCACCTTTGCTGGCATCGCTTTTAATGGCGGTAGCGTGCATTTTCTCCGCCGAAACGCCAAGCGCCAGTTGCTCGACCATCTCCAGCGAGACCATTTCGCCAGCAATTTTTGCAAAGCGTTTCGCGCGCCCCTGAATCTGCACAAAACCATTTTCATCGAAGCGTACAATATCGCCCGTGTCGTACCACCCGCGCTCGGTTTCGCCTCTGGCGTTTTCCGCCGACGGCACCTCCAGCACGCCCGGTTTTTCCACGCGCAGATAGCCATTCATGATATTCGGCCCTTTCAGCTGTAGCCGACCGCCGTTTTCAATACCGGGCACCGCCAGCAGACGCGCGTCCATGCCAGGCAGAATGCGGCCAACAGTGCCAGGCTTAGCCGCCATCGGCACGTTAATCGAGACTACTGGCGCGCATTCCGTTACCCCGTAGCCCTCAAGAATGCGCAGACCGAATTTATCCTGCCACAGTTGTTTGGTGCTCTCCTGAAGTTTTTCCGCACCGGCCACCACATAGCGCAGACGATAAAAATCATACGGATTGGCAAAGCGCGCATAGTTGCCGAGGAAGGTTGACGTACCAAACAGCACGGTACAGTTACGGTCATAGACCAGTTCCGGCACAATGCGATAGTGCAGCGGACTTGGATAAAGAAACACTTCCGCGCCGGTCAACAACGGCGTAAACAGGCCCACCGTCAAACCGAACGAGTGAAAGAGCGGCAGCGCCGACATAAAACGGTCATTGGCGGTGAAATCCGCAATCGTTTTTATCTGCTCGACGTTCGCCAGAATGCTTTTATGGCTGTGCACCACCCCTTTCGGGTGCCCTTCCGAGCCGGAAGTAAAAAGGATAATCGCCTCGTCTTCCGGCTGCTGTTTTACCTGCGCCAGTCGCGGTGCCAGGAGGTGGGCAAAAATCCACAGCTTGTCGGCGGGCGTGACGTCCGCTTTTAAATCTTCCAGGTAAACCCAGCGAACCTGCGTTAGCTGTTCCGGCAGGTGCCACAATTTACCTTTATCGAGGAACTGGCGGGAGGTAAAAATCGTTTTAATTTCCGCCGCGGTAATCGCGCTGGTCAGCCCTTTTACCCCCGCTGTGTAGTTCATCATGGCCGGAATGCGGCGACGAGAAACCGCGCCGAAAATCACCGCCGCGCTGATGGCGGCATTCGGCAGCATTAAACCGATTTTCTCGCCCTCAACGCTGTACTTTTCCAGAATCCGGCCAACAAAAAGCGTCTTGGTCAGTAACTTACGATACGTATCCGGCGTAAAGTTAATGTCCTCAATACAGTTTTTACCCGCGCCGTAACGATATTGCGCCGCCAGCAACGATTCGTATAACGTCTCGCGCGGGCGCACCGCCATACGCGCTTCCATCATGATCTGGTGCAGCATCTCACCCGCTATCTTACGTCTGTCGCGCGCGCGCGGCGCTTCCGGCATCGGTATTTGCGTCGGCGGTAAAATATGAAGCTGAATGCGGGGGAATAAGCGCCGTTTAACCAGACCTTTCAGGCGGCTGAAAGGGGTAAGCTCCGCGCCGTCAATGCGGAGCGGAATGACGGTTGCGCCCGATTTTGCCGCCACAAAGCCTGCGCCGTCATAAATTTTCATCAGCGAGCCGGTCACGGAAATCCGCCCTTCCGGGAAAATCACCACTGGACGCCCCTGTTCCACCAGACGTACCAAGTGTTTAATGGACATGGGTTTAGTGGGATCGAGCGGTACAAAATCGATCAGCGGCGTTAACCAGCGCATATACCATTGCTGGCTGATGGAGGTATATACCGCAAAGACAGGCCGTACCGGCAAAAACAGCGCCAGTAGCATACCATCGATAAATGAAACGTGATTGGGGGTAATTAAGACCCGGTTCCCCTGTAGCGCCTGGACATCGCCAGTGACGCGCACACGATAAAGCACGCGAAACAGGTTACGGAAAAATCCAAACAGCATTTCAACTCCCTTTGGCCGACAATTCGCTAAAACATGAATTGTGGCAGATTACACGAGTTGCGTAACAGGAGCGATAGCAAAATAGGTTCGAAAAAAAACCTGCGCATCTCTACGCAGGTTGGTGTAATTCGTGTGATCAACAATGACGTTGATTCCACCTATCAATACCTCTGGGATCACCACTCTATCAACCTGACTCGCTGGCCTGCCAGCAGACAATCGCAACAGCGCTTCGCAAACTGTAACGAAAGATTTGTATTGTCACTTTACAGACGCATTTCTCCCGTGCAGGTCACATTTGCCCGACACGGCGGGGCAAGAGGCTTGAACAGACGTTCATTTTCCGTAAAACTGGCGTAATGTAAGCGTTTACCCACTATAGGTATTATCATGGCGACCATAAAAGATGTAGCCCGACTGGCCGGTGTTTCAGTCGCCACCGTTTCTCGCGTTATTAACGATTCGCCAAAAGCCAGCGAAGCGTCCCGGCTGGCGGTGACCAGCGCAATGGAGTCCTTGAGCTATCACCCTAACGCCAACGCGCGCGCGCTGGCACAGCAGGCAACGGAAACCCTCGGTCTGGTGGTCGGCGACGTTTCCGATCCTTTTTTCGGCGCGATGGTGAAAGCCGTTGAACAGGTGGCGTATCACACCGGCAATTTTTTACTGATTGGCAACGGGTATCATAACGAACAAAAAGAGCGTCAGGCTATTGAACAGTTGATTCGTCATCGTTGCGCAGCGTTAGTGGTGCACGCCAAAATGATTCCGGATGCGGACCTGGCCTCATTAATGAAGCAAATCCCCGGCATGGTGCTGATTAACCGCATTTTACCGGGGTTAGAACATCGCTGTGTCGCGCTGGATGACCGTTACGGGGCATGGCTGGCGACCCGGCATCTGATCCAGCAAGGTCATACGCGTATTGGGTATATCTGTTCCAATCACACTATCTCTGATGCCGAAGATCGCCTGAGGGGCTATTACGATGCGCTGGCGGAAAGCCATATCCCGGCTAACGATCGGCTGGTGACGTTCGGCGAACCGGATGAAAGCGGCGGCGAGCAGGCGATGACTGAGTTATTAGGTCGCGGCAGACATTTTACCGCGGTGGCCTGCTATAACGACTCGATGGCGGCCGGCGCAATGGGAGTATTAAATGATAATGGCGTGGGGGTGCCGGGCGAAGTATCGCTCATCGGTTTTGATGATGTACTGGTCTCACGCTATGTGCGCCCCCGACTGACCACCATTCGGTATCCGATCGTCACCATGGCGACACAGGCGGCGGAACTGGCGTTAGCGCTGGCAGGGAAATGCCCTACGCCGGAAGTGACCCATGTATTTAGTCCGACACTGGTACGCCGACATTCGGTATCCACGCCGACGGATACCGGACACCTGTCGACAACCGATTAATCAGGGTAGCATGATGGCGACAATGCTGGATGTTTCCCGCCATGCGGGCGCATCAAAGGCCACCGTCTCACGAGTGCTGAATGGGACGGGGCAGGTAAAAGAAAGCACGCGCCAGAAAGTGTTTACGGCGATGCAGGCTCTGGACTATCGCCCCAACCTGCTGGCACGCTCGCTGGCGAATCGCACCAGCAACAGCATCGGTCTGGTCGTCTCTACGTTTGACGGCTTCTATTTCGGCAGTTTGTTGCGCCGGGCGTCGCGCCAGGCGGAGTTGCATAACAAGCAGTTGATCGTCACCGATGGTCACGATACGCCGGAACGAGAGCAGAAAGCCGTACAAATGCTGGCCGACAGACAGTGCGACGCTATTATTCTTTACACTCGCTATATGGATGAGCCAGCGATTTTGTCGTTGATTGACGCCACGGAAATGCCGCTGGTGATTATTAATCGCAACGTCACTCAGGCCCGCGATCGCGCTATTTTCTTCGAGCAGGAGACGGCGGCATTCCAGGCGGTGGAATATCTGATTACGCAGGGCCATCGCGATATCGCCTGTATTACGCTGCCTGTTCATACTCCCACCGGCACATCACGCGTAGCGGGTTATCGCAAGGCGCTGGAAAAGTATGGCATTCCCTGGCAACCGGCAAAAGTGAAATACGGCGATTACACGCTGACGCGCGGCTATGACGCCTGCCGGGAATTACTGGAGGAAGGCGTCACGTTTAGCGCGCTATTCGCCTGTAATGATGACACGGCGCTGGGCGCGGCAAAAGCGCTGCGCCAGGCCGGATTACGCATCCCACAGGATGTGTCGCTGTTTAGTTTTGACGATGCGCCGGGCGCAACCTGGCTTGAACCGGGGCTTTCAACAGTCTATTTACCCATCGCGGATATGATAGCCACCGCGATCGATCAGGCCGTTCGTCTGGCGAACAGCGAGCCGGTCGCCCCGATCCCACCCTTTACCGGCACGCTGATTCTGCGCGAGTCCGTCGCCGCGGGCCCGTTTTTTCAACGTCCGGCCTAATGATGCGCTTCAAAGCATCTCCAGCGCTAACAGCTCTTCAATGGTCTGACGACGGCGGATCAGCCGCGCCTGTCCATTGTCAAACAGTACTTCCGGCAGGAGCGGGCGGCTGTTGTAATTCGATGACATAGACGCGCCGTACGCGCCGGTATCGTGCAATACGAGGTAATCGCCGGGGATGACCGCAGGTAAGGCACGTGTTTCAACCATTCCCCCTTCCTGCTGCGTAAAAACATCGCCTGATTCGCATAGCGGCCCGGCGACCACCGTCTCGACCCACGGGCCATTTTCAAGCGCGCGACCATCCGCCGCCAGCGCCGAAATATGGTGATAGCTACCGTACATCGCCGGGCGCATCAGATCGTTAAAACCAGCGTCGACCAGCACGAAATGGCGGCTTCCCATCTGTTTTACGCTACGCACCTGCGTTACCAGCACGCCCGATTGCGCCACCAGAAAACGTCCGGGTTCGATCTCAAGTTTGACCGCATGTCCCAGATGGCGGGCGATTTGCTCGCGCGCCGCGTTCCACAGGCCATAGTAATGGCGCGTATCAACGGGCTCTTCTCCCTCACGATAAGGTATCGAGAGTCCGCCGCCTGCCGAAATCGCCTCCACATCCTGACCACATTCCAGCACCTGGCGTACCATCGCGCCGCAAACCTGCTCCAGATGGCCATAATCGACGCCGGAACCAATGTGCATATGGATACCGACAAGTTTCAGTCGGTATTTCTGCATTATCGCCAGCGCCGCCGGAAGATCGCTATGCCAGATGCCGTGTTTGCTGTTTTCGCCCCCGGTGTTGGTTTTCTGGCTGTGGCCGTGACCAAAGCCAGGATTCACGCGCAACCAGACGCGATGCCCAGGCGAAACCTGACCAAGCTGCGTCAGCATATCTACCGAACCGGCATTGACCGGAATATGCAGTTCGCTGACGCGCGCCAGCGTGGCGGCGTCAATCACATCGGCGGTAAAAACGATATCATCAGGGCACGTTTGCGGATCGTAGCCCGCCGCCAGCGCACGTTCGATCTCCCCCAATGAAACAGAATCCACCTTAACGCCCTGCGCGCGCATTAAGCGCAGGATATGAATGTTCGAACAGGCTTTTTGCGCAAAACGCACGACGTCAAACTGCTGCAGGGCGGCTATCTGACGGCGAATAATGTGCGCGTCATAGACCCAGACCGGACAGCCGAATTCAGCAGGCAATCTGAGCAAATTTTCAGCGTTAAGGTCAGTTTCAGCGTGATAATGCGGCAATGACATAACAAACTCCGGAACAGGCTTTTTAACGATTACGCCATACCTTAGAAAGAATAAAAAATATCGTTTTATTGTCAGTCTATGCAAAAATGATATGGGATAAATGATTCAGGGAAACGTATGGCTGCCGTTAATTTACGTCACATTGAAATTTTTCATGCCGTAATGACCGCCGGAAATCTCACCGAAGCGGCGCGGCTGCTGCATACCTCGCAGCCTACCGTCAGTCGCGAGCTGGCGCGTTTTGAGAAAGTGCTGGGATTAACGCTGTTTGAGCGCACACGCGGGCGCTTACATCCGACGGTGCAAGGGCTACGCCTGTTCGAAGAGGTACAACGCTCCTGGTATGGGTTGGATCGCATCGTCAGCGCGGCGGAAAGTCTGCGCGAGTTCCGTCAGGGCGAGCTCTCTATCGCCTGCCTGCCGGTCTTTTCACAATCCTTTTTGCCGCCGCTACTACCACCATTTCTGGCGCGTTATCCGGATGTCAGCCTGAATATTGTGCCGCAGGAGTCGCCGTTGCTGGAAGAGTGGCTCTCCGCCCAGCGCCACGACTTAGGGCTGACGGAGACGCTTCATGCCCCGGCAGGAACAACCCGTACCGAGTTACTAACGCTAAATGAAGTGTGCGTACTTCCCTGCGACCATCCGCTTGCCGCCAAAACGGTACTGACGCCAGACGATTTTCAGGGGGAAAACTTTATCAGCCTCTCCCGCCTGGACAGCTATCGACAGTTATTGGATACGTTATTTGCCGAACATCAGGTGAAGCGCAGAATGGTGGTGGAAACGCATAGCGCGGCCTCCGTCTGCGCGATGGTGCGCGCCGGGGCGGGCGTTTCGATCGTTAACCCGCTGACCGCGCTGGACTATGCCGCCAACGGCGTCACCGTTCGCCGCTTCAGCATTGACGTGCCCTTTACCGTCAGCCTGATTCGCCCGCTACACCGCCCCGCCTCCGCGCTGGTTGACGCCTTCAGTAAGCATTTACAAACGCATCTTTCGCGCCTGGTCGAACCGCTGGAGGTTATTCTGGGGCCGATGACGAAAGCATAAAGCTCACGGCATCTGCGGCATGAATTGCCGTGGTATCGAAAACCGGTAGCGCGCTTTGCGTCTGGGGAACAAGCAAACCTATTTCAGTACAGCCAAAAATAACGCCCTGCGCGCCTTGCGCAGCCAGTTGTTCGATAACCTGTAAATAATAGTGGCGCGACGCGTCAGTGAATGTCCCCTGACAGAGCTCGTCAAAAATCACCTGATTGATACGCGCCCGATCGTCCGCCTCCGGCACGATGGTCTCAATCGCAAATTGCTGTTCCAGCCGCCCGCGATAAAAATCCTGTTCCATCGTATAGCGAGTCCCTAATAGCGCCACGCGATGCAACCCCTGACGGGCGATAGCTCGCCCGGTAGCATCCGCGATGTGCAGGAAAGGCAGAGAACAACGAGATTCAATAATGTACGCGATTTTATGCATGGTGTTGGTACACAGCACAATGCCTTCTGCGCCCGCCTGCTGTAACCCCTGCGCGGCCTGCGCCAGGATATCGCCCGCTTTATCCCACTCGCCGCGGCGTTGACATACTTCAATATCGTGGAAATCTACGCTATGCAGCAGTAAGCTCGCCGAGTGCAGGCCTCCCAGCTGCTGTTTAATGCCTTCATTGATTAAACGGTAATAAGGGATAGTCGATTCCCAGCTCATCCCCCCCAACAGTCCGATCGTTTTCACTGCGCTCTCCTTTTTGTAAAGCATTATGGCAGTGAAGCAAACTTACACATCCGTTTCCAGTCTATTTTTCATCATGCCGGATAACAGGCGTCATCCGGCATGGGAGGGGGGATTACACGCCAATATTTCTTAGCTTCTCGCCCGCCATTAGCTTGCGTTCGATATGCTCCAGGGTGACATTTTTGGTTTCCGGAATCAGCCAGAAAGTGATGCCGATAAAAGCGATATTCAGCGCGGTGTAGAGCCAGAATGTACCTGCCGCGCCAATACTGTCCAACAGTGTCAGGAATGTCGCGCCGATGATCATGTTCGATACCCAGTTTGTCGTGGTTGAACAGGTAATGCCAAAATTACGGCATTTCAGCGGCTGGATTTCCGAACACAGTATCCACACCACCGGAGCGGCGCTCATCGCGTAACCGGCGATACACATCATCGTCATCCCAACGGAAAGCCAGGAGAGACCGCTTGATGCCGTACCGTTATCAAACTGCATCAGGCAGTAGCCCAACACCAATGTCCCTAACGCCATTACGCTGAAACCGATTTTTAACGCCGGTTTACGCCCGGCCTTATCGACCGTAAAGACGGCGATAAACGTCGCGAACATAAAGGTCAGTCCGACCACCAGCGTGGCGATCATTTGCTGTTCCGTGGTGGTAAAGCCGGCCATTTTAAAAATGCGCGGCGCATAGTACATAATGATGTTCATGCCGGTGAACTGCTGCATTGCCTGTAGCAGCATACCGAGGAACACGGCGCGGCGAACATTGCGGTTAGCTTTAAATAATGCCCACCCGCCCTGCTTGAGTTTGAGGCTTTCCCGAATCTCATTCAGTTCATCACGGGCTTTTTCCGAGGTATCGCGCAGCATACGCAGCACCTCTTCCGCTTCAATATGGCGACCTTTTTGCGCCAGCCAACGCGGACTATTCGGCAGGAATACCACGAGAATAATGAGCAACACCGCAGGCAGCGCCAGCACGCCCAACATCGCGCGCCAGTTGCCGCTGTAGCTGAATGCCGTATCGGATAAAAAAGCCAGCACAATGCCTAACGTCACCATCAGTTGATACATACTGATCATTTTGCCGCGAACATTTTCACTTGCCATTTCAGAGAGATAAAGCGGCGCGGTATAGGACGCAATCCCTACTGCTACGCCCAGTATCACGCGGGCGCCAATCAATACTTCCACGCTGGAAGCAAACGCCGACCCCAGCGAGCCGAGCACGAACAAAATCGCGCCAGCCATCAGGCTATACTTACGCCCCAGCCGGAATGAAAGCCAGCCGTTAAATAATGCGCCAATTGCCGCGCCAAGCATCATACTGCTGACGACCCATTCCTGCAGCCGGCTGGTCAGTACGAAATGGTCGGTAATAAAAGGCAGCGCCCCGGCGATAACGCCGATATCCAGACCAAATAACAGTCCCGCTACCGCTGCAGAAACCGAAACAAACATATTCATACGTCGTGTGTCGCGAAGCGAACGCGGCGTTAAAGCAGAGTCATGATTAATAGAGACCATATTTTCCTGCCACAACAGAGTAAGACATAGCCTGAAAGTACGGGATACTCTTCCTCAAGTGTCAGGCTGGAAACGGCATAAATATGGATTAAATGGCTACGCTATAGCGATATGTGATGGATATTACACTTTTTAAATTTAACGCCGTTGCCGGGTATTTTTTCAAACCACCAATATTTCAATAGGTTAAAGCATTGATCATAGCTATTATTTAACAATATATGGATTAAGTTAAACCCACAATATGGACTATGCTAATGAGATCATAAAAAAACCCTGTACCAGGACAGGGCTTTATCAGCTTTTCGGCCAAAGCGTCGATTTTCCCAGAAACGCATTTGTCAGTAGCGGATTAACGCGCCAGCCAACCGCCATCTACCGCTATGGTATAGCCGTTAATATAATCAGCAGCGCTGGATGCCAGGAAGACTACCGGCCCCATTAAATCGCCCGGTAGTCCCCAACGTCCAGCCGGAATACGGTCGAGAATTTCGGCGCTACGTTGTGCATCAGCACGCAATTGCTGGGTATTATTCGTGGACATATAGCCCGGCGCGATGGCGTTCACATTGATATTGTGTTTCGCCCACTCGTTCGCCATCAGACGCGTTATTCCCATTACGCCGCTTTTCGACGCGGTATAAGACGGAACGCGAATGCCGCCCTGGAAGGAGAGCATAGACGCGATATTAATAATTTTGCCGCCGTTGCCCTGGGCAATAAAAAGTTTTGCCGCCGCCTGAGACATAAAGAACACGCTCTTGATGTTCAGGTTCATGACGTCATCCCAGTCTTTTTCCGTGAAATCAATCGCATCTTCACGACGGATCAAACCCGCGTTATTCACCAGAATATCAATATGACCGTATTCTGCCACCGCCCGTTCCAGTAATGCCGGAATACCATCGATTTGACGCAGATCGGCTATCAGGCTTAAAAAACGACGTCCCAGAGCGGTGACGCGCGCAATAGTTTCCGTCGGTTCAACAATGTTAATACCGACAATGTCACAGCCCGCTTCCGCCAGCCCTAACGCCATCCCCTGCCCCAATCCGGTATCGCACCCCGTCACAACCGCGACTTTACCTTCAAGAGAAAATGCATTCAAAATCATTGTTAATCCTTATTTTTGTCATGCCTGTCACGCACAGGCGTTATCACCGGTCGCGACTAGCGCAGATCTTGTACCGCAACGTGATCCATGTCATCGAAGACCTGATTTTCTCCCACCATGCCCCAAATAAACGTATAGGCTTTGGTGCCAACGCCAGAATGTATTGACCAGCTTGGGGAAATAACCGCCTGTTCATTACGCATCACAATATGACGGGTTTCCTGAGGCTGCCCCATCATATGGAAAACGCAACTGTCCTCTTCCATATTGAAATAGAGGTAAACTTCCATACGGCGCTCATGGGTATGGCATGGCATGGTGTTCCATAGATTACCGGGCGCCAGTTCGGTGAGTCCCATACTGAGCTGACAGGTTTCCAGTACATCCGGTACGAAGTATTTATTGATGGTGCGACGGTTACTGGTGAGGTTATCGCCTAAGGTGACGGGCGCAACGTCGGCAGGCGACACTTTTTTCGTCGGATAAGCGGTATGCGCTGGCGCGCAGTTGTAATAAAACTTCGCCGGTCTGCTCGCCTCATTGCTGACGAAGACCAGCTCTTTCGCCCCTTTACCAATATACAGAGCATCACGATGACCAATATCATGGCGCTGCCCGTCAACGATAATGGCGCCCGCGCCGCCAATATTAATGACGCCCAGCTCGCGGCGGTCCAGTAACCGGGAAACGCCAAGCTGTTTACCCACCTCTCCGCCGATTTCAACAGAATGGCTGACGGGCATAATGCCGCCGACAATAATACGGTCGATATGGCTGTAGAACATCGTATATTCATCAGCGACAAAAATATTTTCTATTAAAAACTCGCGTCGCAGCGCCTGGGTGTCCAGCGTTTTAGCGTGCTCGCTATGGATGCTTTGCCTTACGTCCACTTTTCCCTCCAATGATAAATCGATCGCAATGGCATAAAATCAAAACACTGTTTTGATTTATTTAACGGCATCATAGTCGCCTGGATGAAGGTTTTCAACAATAAATAAAACAACGTTTCATTTTTATGCCTGGTTATTTTTAAAACTGCTGTAGCGATCACGAACGGCGCTAAAACTTACGCATTTGTCTGATTTTCAGACATGTGCACCAGATGCTGTATGCGGTTACCCAGATAAAAATTGGAGCTTGTTTTGGAACGGGGTCTGATGTGCGAATTGAATTACAAGCGGTACGCGCCTGCAATGCCCGACGCGGCAAGACGTTCTGCGCTATAACGAAAAAGGGTGTTCTGTCACTGGCTTTGCCCTCGTGATAGAGGGCTTTTTATGACGGAATACTGAAGCAGGAAAAGGGTGGCTGGCGTAGGATCAATCGCGTTCAATGGTTAAAGCAACGCCCTGACCGCCACCGATACACAGCGTCGCCAGGCCTTTTCGCGCGTCGCGTTTAACCATTTCGTGCACCAGTGAAACCAGAATTCGACAGCCGGAAGCGCCAATGGGATGCCCCAGCGCAATCGCGCCGCCATTAACGTTTACCCGTCGCTCATCCCATTCCAGCATTTTTCCTACCGACAACGCCTGGGCGGCAAACGCTTCGTTGGCTTCGATAAGGTCGACCTCCGTCAATTGCCAGCCGGCACGCTCCAGACAGCGCCGGGTAGCATATACCGGCGCAATCCCCATTAGCGCAGGATCGACGCCGACGCTGGCAAACGCGCGGATGCGCGCCAGCACCGGCAGCCCCAGCGCCCGGGCTTTCGTCTCGCTCATCATCATCACCGCGGCGGCGCCATCGTTGATTGAGGAGGCATTACCCGCCGTCACCGAACCTAAACTATCAAACGCCGGATGCAGCAGGGCTAACCCCTCCGCACTGGCGTCGGCCCGCGGTTGTTCATCCGTATCGACAATTGCGGTCTGCCCATTACGTTGCGTGACGATGGGGACAATCTCATCTTTAAAACGCCCGGTATCAATCGCGGCCCTGGCTTTTTGCTGCGAACTGAGCGCATAAGCATCCTGTAACTCGCGGCTGATGCCATATTCCCGCGCCAGGTTTTCTGCCGTTACGCCAATGTGATAATCGTTGAAGGCATCCCATAAGCCATCATGTACCAGACTATCCACCAGATTGTCGGCATCAGGCAACGCGCCGGTACGGCTGTCATTGAGGACATGCGGCGCACGGCTCATATTCTCCTGCCCGCCCGCAATAACAATGTCCGCTTCGCCGCACTGAATAGCCTGCGTCGCCAGGTGCAACGCTTTTAAACCGGAACCACAAACGTCATTAATGGTAATAGCGGAAACGGTAGTCGGCAGCCCTCCTTTGATGGCTGACTGGCGCGCCGGATTCTGCCCGGCGCCAGCCGTCAGCACCTGACCAAGGATGACCTCATCGATAGCGTTAGCGTCCACGCCGGTGCGCTCAATTAACGCTTTTACGACCATGCTCCCCAGCTCGACGGCGGAATGACGGGCCAGCGTTCCCTGAAAACAGCCGATGGGTGTCCGTAAAGCCCCCACTATCACAACCTCTTTCATTACCACCTCAGCGCAAAATGACACCGCCATAGTAGAGCATTGTTAAAATTAGTTATCTTGATTGTTTAAAAAAAGTGAATTTTATCACAAAGGAAATGACGCTGATTTGACGGTGACGCAGCTTATTTCTGCTGCAAATGGTAGCGAAGCCAGTTCCCCGCCGTTCCGGGCGGCGTCTTCTTGTTCCACAACAAACCAATAGCAATCGCCCTCGGCCAGCCAGGAACATCCAGCTGCGCCAGCGGTTTTTCCGCCTCAAACTCTTCCACCAGCGCGCAGGGCAATACGCACCAGCCAAATCCCTGAACCGCCATGCTCAACAGTAATAAATAGTTTGGCGCTGACCAGGCCGGGCCGCGCGTAATGTTGGCATTAGATTCAAGGTAGGTATTCAGACGCAGCTCGCGCCAGGTATGCAGTTGCTCCCATTGCAGGTTCGTCTGCGACGCCAACGGATGCGTGGTCGCCACATAAACCCCCATCCAGCTTTGAACAGGCAGACGCGTCGCGCCAATGTTTGTGGGGACGAACCGCCAAAGTGCGCGCATTCCATGCGTTAGGATTTGAAAGTGGGTTTATTGTCATTGGCGTGAGTATTGTCGCCTGGGTACTGAATGTCAGCCTGCTACAAGCATTCACCCTGGAAATTGGTTTCTTCCTGTTCTTTTTGCCGTACACGATGCTGTACAACTGGGCATACGATGTTTTACGCCAACGAATAGTGACTCGCCGCCAACAGCGCGTTAGTGCATGATATTGCTCTTTTTTGCCGGGATCGCAACGCTCCCGGCCCTCCTCCTCCACGACATCCATCTGCTTAAAACGCCCCCAACTGACGCTATTTATGGTAAATTGCGCTTCTTTTTGTGTGTTTTATAGTTGATAAATTCAAATAATGTCTAAAATTTGGTCAAAAGATGAGACTCTCTGGAGTTTTGCATTATACGGAACGGCTGTAGGCGCAGGCACTCTTTTCCTTCCCATCCAGTTGGGATCGGCAGGCGCAATCGTGCTATTTATTACCGCGCTGGTCGCCTGGCCTCTAACATACTGGCCGCATAAGGCGCTGTGTCAGTTTATTCTTTCCTCAAAGACTTCTGCCGGTGAGGGAATTACTGGCGCCGTTACTCATTATTACGGCAAGAAAATCGGCAATATTATTACCACGCTTTATTTCATTGCGTTTTTTGTCGTGGTATTAATTTATGCTGTGGCGATTACCAATTCCCTGACAGAGCAATTAGCGAAGCATATTCAGATAGATATTCGCATCCGGATGGCAGTTAGCTTCGGCGTAGTACTTATCCTGAATATGATTTTCTTAATGGGAAGACATGCCACTCTTCGCGTAATGGGCTTTTTAGTCTTTCCACTTATCGCTTACTTCTTGTTCCTTTCGCTCTACTTAACCGGAAGCTGGCAACCCTCGTTACTGACCGGGCAGATGTCTTTGGATAGTCACACGTTGCACCAGGTATGGATTTCTATTCCGGTGATGGTTTTTGCTTTTAGCCATACGCCCATTATTTCGACGTTTGCCATCGACAGACGGGAAAATTTTGGCGATCAGGCCATGGATAAATGCAAAAAGATCATGAAGGTCGCCTATCTGATTATCTGCCTGAGCGTGCTGTTCTTTGTCTTTAGCTGCCTGCTCTCCATTCCGCCGTCATACATTGAAGACGCGCGCAACGAAGGCGTTACCATCCTTTCCGCGCTCTCGATGATGCCCAATGCGCCGGCCTGGCTCTCTATTTCCGGTATTATCGTTGCCGTCGTGGCCATGTCGAAATCTTTCCTCGGCACCTATTTCGGCGTCATCGAGGGCGCAACCGAAATGGTAAGAACCACCCTACAGCAGGTTGGCGTAAAAAAAAGCCGGGCGTTCAATCGCGCGCTGTCTATCATGCTGGTTTCCGGGATTACGTTTATTATTTGCTGTATTAACCCGAATGCCATCTCTATGATTTATGCTATTAGCGGCCCGCTCATTGCGATGATTCTGTTTATTATGCCCACGTTGTCAACGTACCTGATACCGGCATTGAAACCCTACCGTTCAGTAGGTAATTTCATTACGTTGGTCGTCGGTTTACTTTGCGTATCGGTGATGTTTTTCGGCTAAAGTAAAAGATAGCCGGGATATAACTCCCGGCTATTTTATATAAGAATCCAGCACCTTTAATATTACGTCCAGATCTTCTTCACGTCTGACTTCATCACTCTGATGAACGATATGCTCGGTCAGATGCCCTTTAATCACCTCGCGCATTAAGCCATTTACCGCGCCGCGAATCGCCGCGATCTGTTGTAACACGGCCGCGCATTCATGCGGTTCATCCAGCATTTTTTTTAGCGCTATCACCTGCCCCTGAATCTTGCTGGTTCTGGCTTTAAGCTTTTGTTTGTCCCGGATGGTATGTGACATTACAACACCTCACTAACATTAACGAATACAAATTATAGCATTACGATGCTACTGGGGGGTAGTATTCCATACTGGGGGGGAGTAGAATGACGCCCACATAAAACAACTAAGAATCATTCTCATGGGTGAATTTTCGACACTTCTTCAGCAAGGAAACGGCTGGTTCTTCATTCCCAGCGCCATTTTATTAGGTATTTTGCACGGGCTTGAACCAGGGCACTCCAAAACTATGATGGCGGCTTTTATCATTGCCATTAAAGGTACGGTTAAACAGGCCGTCATGCTCGGTCTGGCAGCAACGCTTTCTCATACCGCGATCGTCTGGTTAATCGCGCTGGGTGGGATGTATCTTAGCCGGGCATTCACCGCACAATCAGTGGAACCATGGCTGCAGTTAATTTCTGCGATTATTATTCTGAGCACCGCGTGCTGGATGTTCTGGCGGACATGGCGAGGCGAGCAGCAGTGGCTGGCGGGAAACCACCATCACCATCACGACCACGACCACGACCACGACCACGACCACGACCACGACCACGACCACGACCATCATGGTCACATACATCCGGAAGGCGCAACGTCAAAAGCGTATCAGGATGCCCATGAACGCGCCCATGCTGCCGATATTCAACGCCGTTTTGATGGTCAAACAGTGACTAATGGACAGATCCTGCTATTCGGCCTGACCGGAGGGCTTATCCCCTGTCCGGCTGCGATCACCGTTTTACTGATTTGTATCCAGCTTAAAGCGTTTACACTGGGCGCCACAATGGTGCTGAGCTCTGGCATTAACGCTGGTGACGGTAGGCGTTGGCGCGGCGATAAGCGTTCAACAGGCAGCAAAGCGCTGGAGTGGTTTTTCGACGCTTGCCCGGCGGGCGCCCTATTTTTCGAGCATTCTGATTGGTCTGGTCGGCGTGTATATGGGAATTCATGGCTATACCGGGATCATGCAGTAAATATGTAACGCTTCTGCTCAGGCCGTATCATTCACGTCGGGTTTCATTCCAGAAGCGTTTTTACTTATCAAACGGTATGAAAGGCCATACATTCAGCGTCCCGCCTGAATTCTGTATTTTACTCCACTACACCACAGGCAAAACATACCCCACCGCCACCGGGTTTAGCCGGCGTTTCAGGGTTTCTGGATAGGGTCGCCGGAGGCGGGTTATTGCGGAGCGATAAACGGAGTTCGCTGCAGTGATTTACAAAACCGGGTACCAAACAGCAGTTCCCGTAATCGGTTCCGCATTCCCAGCTTCACCAGTAACCGGTATTTGTCCTGCCAGATTTGCTTCTCCTGCGTATTCAGCCTTCCACACAACGCTGACAACCTTCCCCGTCCACGGTAAACTTCCTGAAGCAAGCGTAACTGGGCCAGGCTCACTCCGCATGCCAGTATCTCCCGGTGCATCAACTGATCCATATAGTTCATCAACCGCTTCGGATTGTTAAATATCGGTGGCACTTCCAGAAAGCCCGTCACCGGAGCCGGAGATAACAAAAAGGCGTCCAGCTCGCCTGTCCTGCGCAGGCGTGCGCCCCCGGCCCACTGTTCACCCCGCCGCCCCCGGATAAGTATCTCCGCCAGTTCCTGCTCCAGCAGCGCCGGGATGCCGCCGTATACCTTCAGTACCACCCGGTCGCTGAAAAACAACTCATCGCTGATAATCATAACCGGGTAGTCCGGCAGGATCTGTCTCAGGGAATAGAACAAAAAGAGATGTTCACGGGGACGCAGACACAGTATCAGTATGGCCTCCGGTTTCCGACGTAATTGCTGCAACAGAACAGGCAGCCTGTATGCGGTTTCACAGTTGCAGCCCGGCAGAAATCTTCGGACCAGGTGTGCCACGGCGATCGTCACCGGCCAGCAGTCACCGTAAACGATAATCTGCCGGGCCGGTATTCGGTTATGTTCCGTCATCCTCATCCTCCTTCTTTTTCAGGATCTTCCCCGCATTTCTGTTACTGCACAGCCGGTTCCACAGTTCATTTGCCATCGACCTGTCACCATTACCGACCCGGCGTTTTGATACCGGCGGCGGTCCGGCCTTTTCACGGCGCGTGGACGGGGTGGGACTGTCAAGAACCCGGATAACATAAATCTCATAGCGTCGTGCTTTATTGGGCAGGGTCTGGTGACGGCAGATGCTAACCACCCGCGATGTTTTGCTTCGCAGATAGGCAATCAGGTAGCTGGCCCGTCTGGCCGTGATGTGAAACGCCTCTGCTATCTGGTTACGCTGAACCCAGTTCTGCTGCAACAGGCACCAGTGTGCCACGATGATATACAGGGGCTCGCCGGCATACTGGCGGACACTTACCGGAATAAAACAGGCATCATGGTTGGTCTGTCCGGGATAATGAATATCGTTACCTGAAAAAACTATCTTCTCTTTTGATTTATCAGAAGACATGCAGACTCTCCGTTTTTTAGTGAAAAAGACCGAGAAGAAAAAATAATCATAAAGATAAATTTATATCTATTTTTAATTAACTATCAGGAAATGGTATTTAATTCTGCTAATTGTAAGTAACAATCACTGTCATTGCGGCTGAAAAAGCACCTGTTTTAATTACCGCACCGGGTATAGCTTCGACCTTTGCTTTATACTGTTTTATAATTTTGCCACCAGCACCGTTATCAAGATGGATAGATTCCATATCTGTTTTCAGATTAAATTTAACTGGTGTGTTATTATCCACATCAATTACCGACAGTCTGAATCCATTGTTTTCTTGTTTATTATTCTTAAGAATTACGGTGCTGTCAGCATCTGCCAGTGTCAGATCGTTGGTCCTGAACTCTATAGCCAGTGGGGCAACGAACGGGGTCTGCGTTCCGACATTCTGTTGTGCTGTAACGGTGAAAGGTACTTCCCTGGGCACCATGGTTTCCTTATATTCCGTATAAAAATGCCCCATTTTGATGGTAGCAGAAGGAGAAATAATAACCTTGCCTGAGTTGTCAGGAATCATCCTGATATTAAAGGCAGAAACCGACAAAGGTGTATACGGTTTAGTTGGTGACGGTACGGTTGATGGTTTATAGGGAAGAATATCAAATGTACTTGCCGGAACGTTTATGTTCAAAAAACCATATTTAAAACTTTGTTCAACATAAATACGTACAGTAAGCTTTCCACTCAGATTATATGTTTTATTCTGTTCCAACTCTTGACCAAATATCTTTGAGCTGGACCAGCCGGCAAAACCTGCCTGTATCTCCCGCCATGAAAATTTAACAGGATCTCGACTACCCTCCTGAATAAACAACTCCATACCAAGACCGCTCTTTTTCAGGGCTTCCACCATTGGTTGCACATTCTTAAGACTGATAGTGGCATTATAAGGTTCTGAATAAGTATTAATTGCAGTTATGCAGGTATAACTGAAGGGAATGTCTTTAATTGTCTGTAGTTCATCACCTGTGCCATATTGCCCTGCTTTAATATTAATATTCTGGATGTTAACACTCCCAGTGGCATTACAATATGACCATTCGATAGCTGCCTGCGCAGAATCACAGACAGCAAAGAAAAAAAATACACCTGACAGTATCAGTGATTTCATATTGAATAATCTTCCTGTCATGATGTCGCCCCTGCGTCCTTAAACGCACAGTTCAGGGCATCGCAGGCGTAGCGGTTCATCTGCAGTCCCCCGTAATCATCAATATACCCCACCCACAGCGTCCGGGTTTCTGCCGGCAAAACAGCCTTTAAAGGCAGGCTCCCCAGGGGCGGCACCATCACGCCCTCGCTGAAACCGCTGAGCCTGTGGCTGCGGTCTGCTCCCAGCCACGCCACAGTGATGTAGTACGGCGTCGGGTTTCTGAGGGTCAGATGTCCCGCATTCCGCTCAGCAGTCAGCTTTCTTTCCGGCTGGTCACTGCTGCTTCTGATAATGGCTTTCGGACGGTAAAACAGTTTCAGCTGACTCTGCATGGCCAGTTGCAGGACGTTGTCGTCTTCTGACTTCGGGGGAACGCCCCGCACGTTAAACCAGAACAGTGTTTCCCTGTCCTGAGGGAGCTTATCTGTCAGCCCGCGAACCTGGGTGATACGGACCTGGGATTTCTGTCCGGCATCAATACGCTGCAGCGGCGGCAGCGCCATCAGCGCATCGGTTCTCACCCCGTCAGCATCCGTCACCCAGGACTGCGCCAGGAACGGCGTGGTTTTGTCATCGTTATTCAGCGTGATGGCCACCGTTTTCTGCGGCGCATCCATGATAATACGGGTCCGGTCAACATTGACGGCCGCCGGGCTGTACTGGCTCCATGCCGCCGCCAGTGCGAGTAAAATCACACGGCTTCTTCTGCTGTTTTTCACCTGTTTTCTCCTTTAGACCTGCTCTGTGACAGGGATATTTTTATCTGCAGGGCAGTAACAGCGGCCCCCGGCTGAGTGTCACCGTTTCCGGCAGGGTGAGTCTGCACTGCACCCGGCCATCCCAGGACACATTCAGGGTCCGGCGGTCTTCCCCGCTGAGACCTGTCAGGTAGGCCAGACCGCCATCTCCGACCATCCCCGCGGTTCTGCCGGTTTTCCCAGACACCACCAGGGCGCCAAACGGCGGACTTGCGCCATCAGCCAGCCGGATATGACCGAGCACCTGCTCCCCCTGGTTGGCGTCAATCTGCCGGTAGCCCACCGCGCCCTCCGTCAGCACCTGGCTGATGACGGAGCTGCTGACGTCCACGTCCTCCGGCAGGGCTGCCACATCAACCGAAATATCGCTGCGGCGATAGCTGCTGCCGGCGCTCACCACGCCCACCCCGAAGCGGTTGGTCACCCCGCTGTTGCCGTTCACCGGCACACCGGCCACGTCTCCGGTATCTATCATCATGCGGGGCTCATTCCCGGCCATCGACTGGCTGAAAGCGGCACCGTGGGCGGTGGCAGTCACCGAGCCGTACCAGCTCAGGCCCAGGCTGCGGTACTGTCCGGGCTGCAGGGTGGCGTCCGCTGCCGCTTGGCCCCACGGCAGACGGCTCTGCACGCTGCCGCTGAAGCTGCTGTTGCTGCCGGTGTCATAACGGTTATGACCGGCGCTGATGTTCCATGTAGTGTCCGGGTTATGGAAATCGCTGTAATTCACGGTCTGCTGCAGGCCGCCCCGGTTATCTTTCTGTACGCTGTAACTCACCTGGCGACTGTCTCCCCACGGGATACTGATGGTGGCGTAGACCTGGTTCTGGCTACCCCCGCCGGTGTACTGGTTACGGGCAAACGACACCGAGGCCGGGAGTCCCTGAAGGTCGCCGAGACTGAACACCTTGTTGAGGCTGAGCATGTAGTTATTGTTGGACTGTGCGTTCCAGTAATTGAGCCGGCTTACCGAGAGGGCCGCGCTCATGTTGAGTACCGGAACGGACTGGCTATAAGTCACGGTGTAGCTCTGTTTTTCATGCCATGCATCGCCGCCGTCAGTGGTCCGACGCTGCAGGTACTCCGGCATGGACAGAAAATGGCGGTCCGAGAAGCGGTATCCGACGAACGCCAGGGTACTGCCGGTTTTATCAAACGTTTTGGCATAGTTGATACGGTAGCTGTAACCGGACTGCTTCTGCCCATGCGGCAACCGCGCATCTGAGCGGGTGACGTCCGCAGACAGAGCGCCCAACAGCCCCATATTCTGGCCGATCCCGAGCGCCGCGGACTGGTAGTCGCCGGTGGAGGCAATGAGGCCGCCATACAGCGACGTGTTGTTAAATGCTCCCCAGGTGGCCTCCCCGAGCAGAAAGTCAGGGCTGACCGTGCTGTTGTTATGCGTCCCGCCGTACAGCGGACGTCCGGCGGCCACCTTATAGCGAACCTGTCCCTGGCGTGCCATAAAGGGGACGCTGGCCGTGTTGACCTGCCAGGTCCGGACGCTACCGTCGCTTTCCCGGACGCTGACATCCAGGTTGCCGCTGATATTCTGGCTCAGATCGGGAAGCTCAAAAGGCCCCGGCGACACCCGGGTCTGGTACAGAATGCGACCATTCTGGCTGACGGTGACCTGTGCATTACTGTTCGCAATGCCGCTAATTTTCGGGGCATACCCCTGAAGAGAGGGCGGCAGCATGCGCTCATCGCTGGCCAAAGTGAGCCCGGCAAAGCGGAAGGAGTCAAAAATAGCGGAGCTGAGGTACGTCTGTCCGAGCGTCAGTTTTGAGCGCAGTGCTGGCAAGGCACGGAACAGATACGTCTGCGGCAGATAAAAATCGGACTGTGATGCGCCCTGCCCACTGTCAAAACGGCTGTACTGGTAATCGCTCCGCAATCGCCAGGCGCCGAGATTAAACCCGGCGGTGCCGTAGAGGCTGTAGCTGGTAGAGGTTTCCCCCTGCTGCGGCATATAGCGGTTGACCATCAGGCTGTAATCAAGCAGGCCGGCGGTGACGCCGTCGCTCCAGCGTGAAGGGGGCACCCAGTCCGGGTCCTGATAACGCATCCAGGCCTGGGGAATAATGAAGGTCAGACGCTGATTTTCAGCGCTGTACCGTACCTGACTGTCAGCGGAGCGCAGCTCAAGGCATTGCCCGTCCGGGATACCGGTAACGGGTTTCAGGCCATGAATAATCTTATCCTTAAGACCCAGCATGGCCACCATGTCTGTTGTCACACAGATGACGGCCGCGTCGAGTCCGGCAACCGGTACAACCCTGACCGGATACTGTTCCCGTACCGGCTGGTCATTGAGCCAGATATCGAGAATATAGTTACCGGGCGCCACATACCCCTCGCGGCTGAAGGCCGTGAGGTCCACGTTAGACAGGTTCCCGCTGTCCAGCAGGCTGGCATTGAACTCCGTGGCCTGCGACTTCAGGACGGAAAATGTCAGGGTAATCAGAATGGCAAGCCGGGTAATTTTCATGGCATGGCGCTTTCGTGTTGTCGTCCGTGTAACAGACAGCCCGCAGGCACAGTCAGATATAAAAGCCGTCCGATCCCCTCCGTGGACGGCTTCTCCCTGTCGTTATTTACCGCGTGAAATCACAGGTATTTCAGGGTGTAGGTGACGGATGCGTTAACATCGCCAGGAGTTGCGGCATCTGTCAGGGCTATCAGGCGGGCAAAGAAGTTGAGTTCGTTATTCCCGGCCTGCAGTTGCTGGGCGTCGCCATCCGGCATCGGGGTATTGGGTGTAATCAGTGAGGTGTTGTCACCTTTCAGAAGCTGCACACCAACATGCTGGGCACTGCCGGTGCTGACGTAAGCTTTACCTGAGGTATCTGCTGTGCCACTGAAAGAGACGGTTACTTTAGACATTTTCCCTGCGGAGCCGGCTATTGTAGTTTCATTCGGATCGAAGGCGCAGTTCTGCAGATGAATGGTGAACGGTTTTGAGTCCGTGGTTGCATTGGCGGTATTCAGTTTACGGTAAGAAATCTGTCCAAACGGAACGGTGATCGCATCGTCGCCCGGTGCGATATCACAGGGTGAGTTGGTGATGGTACCAGTGAAAAGAATTTTACCTGAGCCGAACGGGCCTGCTGTGGGTGTAGTATCGGCAGCAAATACAGAAGCACCATACATCATACCGGCAGCCGCCATGGCAAGTATTATTTTATTACGCATAGATAATATGTCCTTTGGGTGAATGAGAATTATTTTGCAAAGGCTGAAAACAACTCTGAGGGTATTAATGAAAGCGTTCAGAAAAGATTCGTATGAATAATAAACGCCTGGTGTTAAACGAAGCACCTGAACTTTCCATCGAAAAATATTGATTTCAGCTAATGCCTAATCAGTTGTAAGAAAATTCTTATTCAAATTAAAACAATAAAAATAGATCGATACGATCGATGATTATGATCGTAATTTAAGAATAATCATCAAAGAAATACTTTTTAATGTAATTATAAGCGGGTGAATACCTAACAGACAGATATTCGCAGCGGACATGAAATATTTTGTAATATATTATCTGGAATGTATGTTTTGCTTTTCCATTACACTGGATATTTACAAAACATAATACTAATCATATATAACAATGAAATTACTGGTAGCATAAAAAACTGGATATAACGCAAGTAAAAGGCATTTAATTCCAAAACATTAACTTAATAAATCATTATGAACCATCATAAGTGGAAGGAATAAAAAATAATAAATGAAATGATATTCTTCTGTATTTGTGATTGGCATCACAATAGATATAAATGCAGGTACCCTGACATTTCTGAACTTCGCGGATGAAATTTAAAAACAATGCCGACAGCAAAGAACAAACTGGTAATAGCTGTCAGACATAATGCTGCCTGCTGTAATGTATACAGCAGGCTGGGGGATATTAATGCGCGGCGTCGTGCTGCACGGAGTGCGTGGGTGATACCTGAACTGACTGAGAGTCTACAACTATGCCATCCTGAGCTGATTTCAGTAACAGACCTGCCTGATAGTATTTTCCTTCGTTCATCAAGGAAAGCGCTGTGGTCACATCCTTACGGGTTTGCTGAAGAGGAATGAGTTCCTGATTTTCAATAACACTGACGCCTGCTAGTTTCAGGGCCTCTATAGTCCCTTTTTTATCTCCTTCTTTCATTTTCTGGTTTGCTTTATTAATAGCATCATTTTTCTGGCCCGCAGGGAGATAATCTTCTGCTACCGTAATCGATGAATTTATCCGAATATAGTGGTCTCCTTCAACTGGGGCTTTTTTATCTGATTTGACATACAGATTCCAGTCAGTGCTGTCATCGTTCAGGAGTTTTTCTGCTTGCGCAGCCAGTTGTTCCGCCTTTTGGGTCCGACCATTAAACAACTCGAATCGCGACATTCCGATATCACGCATGGCCTGCCAGGCCTGTCCGGATATCTTGTCATTATTCAGAGTAACGTTATCAGTCATGTTTGTTGCGGCCATAATATTTCCTGAAAACAGGATAACCATCAGCGCAACGCCTGGCATAATATGGCTTTTCATAATCCATCATCTCCACAAAGTAACATTTTTTATCGGATTATCCTATTCAGAACCGGTAACCCACGCCAAGATTAAAACCATTGCTATTAAGGCTTCCGCTGTTATGGGTAGCATCAAAATCCGCGCCCTCATAACCCAGAGTTATAGCGACATTACTGACCGGCGTATAAGCCACGCCAGCAGAATAACCATATCCGACCTTACTGTCAGACTCATTTATCCCGTGATCACGCTGATGCAATAATACGGGGCCCACTTGACTATACAGACTTAACTGGTTATTTATTTTCCATGAGGGGCCTGCAAGCAGGGAGTAATAACGGGTTGTTACACGACCATTACTGCTTTCATCGGAATAGCGCTGGCTTCCATTTAGCCAGGCAAATGAGGTTGTCAGCCCCCAGTCCGGTGACATTTCATAGTTGTTTGCCAGCCGAACCCCACGCAACGTCCCGGCGTGATTAGTATGGGACTGGGCGTATCCAAGTGAAAATGTACTGGCATTATCGTCTGCCCATACCGGACTGGCTGCAGCAGACAGCAGAACAATACCGGCACTTCCGGCTAATAGCATTTTGTTCATCTTCTTCTCTCCGGTTATTTTTACCTGATGCCTTATTGGCATGTATTAAGTTAAAATCTTTCCGTGATAACAAACTATAAATAAATCTTTTAAATTATGAGCGCTGTTACGCCAGCAAATACCTTTATCTCCGGCTGTCGGGAGGCTATTCACGGAAATATATCCAGGCCAGAAACAGTATTTAATAATAAATAAACTGAAAAATAAAAACTGACAAAAATAGAAGTTCACAGATATATACCAAAAATAATTTGAGTTGCTTAAAGGTGGCAAGGGAGTGAGTCCCCAGGAGCATAGATAACGATGTGACTGGGGTGAGCGACAAATCTGCCGGGAGCAGATTTGAACGTCGCGTGCGACGACCCGTCAGGGCGAGGCCCATGGATGGGCCGGGTAATCCGTAGCCAACACATAAGCAACTTGAAGTATGAAGGGTATATAACGGGAAAGAAGGCATATCGGCCTGGTAAATCAACGTCTGTGATTTAAGTTGCAGGAAACGGCTATGGAGAGGGGGGGCGGCAGTTATCGGGCAGTAACGGCATTGTTCAGTGAGTATCCAGGAAACAAAAAAAGAAGGGAGCGGTACTCCCTTCGTAAACATGTCAGAATACGACATTTTGGTACTCTTTTATTTATTATCTGGCCGTAAAAGTTATGCTGTTGGCAGATATCTCCAGTCAACATAAAAAAATACCACCAGCTAAAAATGTGATGCAAACCACCATTAAGCAGGTAACCAAATTGACTGTGCCACTAAATCCGGAAAAGAGTTTGAATCCGGGGATAACATCTGATGCAGAAATTAGCACCAGTCTTCGATTCGGATACCCGGAATGCGTTCAAACTCGCGGAGATTGTTTGTGACGACGACCAGTCCGCGGCTACGGGCATGGCCAGCAATCATCTGGTCATAAGGCCCGACAGGTGTTCCCTTGCGGGCCAGTTCGGCACGGATTTGACCGGTATGTATCGCTGCCTGTGTATCGTAATCCAGAACCTCAAGGCGGGAGATAAATCCCTCCACGACGGCAAGATTACGCTCCGGCGCCAGGCTTTTTTCAGCACCGTAAATCAGCTCCATTAAGGTGATGGAGCTGATACACATTCGGGATGTATTGAGGTTGAAGCGTTCTCTGATGTGTTCGGGCTTATTTTTGATGGTGAAAATACAGGTATTGGTATCAAGCATGAATTTCAGCATCAGAATCCTTCCCGTTCCTGTACTGCGGGTTGTTCTCTGGTACTCATAAAATCAGTACTGGCGCCTTCGCCATCGAACCAGCTGTCCCAGGATTCTCCGACTGGAGTAATGATTCTGCTTCTGCCAACCGCAATGATTTCGACATGTTTCACATCATCCGGAAAGGATATCGATTTAGGCAATCTGACTGCCTGGGTCCGGTTACTAAAAAAAAGTGTTGTGTGCATAACTGCCTCCTTTCTGGATATACAACGCGTATATCCATTATGAGTAGAGGCGATGTATATGTCAAAGAGATATACAGGAAAAAATAATCCAGTCACATGACGCGCACTCCGCAGGGCATCCTTGTCCAACCCCGGCAATCGGGGAAAGCGAGTTTCCCCGACTCCGGCATTTCTGAATACATCCAATGAAGGAAATACCATGCAAACAATGCATAAAAAACATATGTGCCCATGGCTTCTGCCCGGTTTGCTCGGTCTGGCTCGGTGTGCGCCAGTACCGCATACTTACGCAGCCATCATTGAGGCAGGATTTTATCCGGAAGGTACAGATCTCCAGCTTGTTCTTAAGATAATTGAGACCGCGCGACAGGAAATCCGTCTGATGGACTATTCCTTCACCTCTTGGGAGGTGGTCCGGTTCGAACATTCAGTGAGTACAAAATTCTCCATGTCAAAGTGATCGTCAGCGACGACCACCACACCGAGGTGGACGCGTCAGAATCGCTGATCGGACACGTCGCAATCTACACTCTGACTTATAAGCCAGCCTGAAGGGGCATGTTGGCTTTGACGATCAGGCAAAAAACAACGGCGAATAAAGTCGTATGATGATCTTCACATTTATCATCATCAGCGTTCATATTACTCAACCTGTAATCAACCTCTGGCGTTTTTCTGTATCCATCACAACCATTTCCGGTAAAGGTAAAAAAGGGATTTGAACCTTTCCGGAGATGATAATGAAGGTAAATGCATGGACAATTTTGCTTATGTCGGCGCATCTGACGGCCTGTGCCGTCCCTGGCACAGAAAAATATCAGACCAGCATGGACAGCGTTACGGCAGAAAAAATAAGCCGGATTATCCAGTCGGATGTCATTCCTTATAAAGGCGAAAACCATGGAGAAGTTATCAGCCGCGTATCGTCTGCTTTTCTCGGAACACCTTATCAGGCGGATACGCTCATCGGTGGGCCCGGCATCCCCGAAAGTCCTTGTAGCGAATTTCAACGGCGTGGACTGCTTTACCCTGGCTGATTACGTTGAAGCCCTGGCCCGCAGCGATAATCAGAAATCGTTTCTGCATAATCTTGCCAGGACTCGCTACGCCGCGGGCAAAGTTGCTTATCTCAGCCGCCGGCACTTCTTCTCTGACTGGTTCGCCGCAGCACCGCGTAATGCACGGGATGTAACGCCGGATATCAGCCCTGATTATGTCGTTGTTGACAAGCAGCTTAACCATAAACCTGATGGCGGCGAGTACATTCCTGGTCTGGGCATCCATCCTCGTAAAATAAATTACATTCCCGGAAGAGCCATCAACCAGCAGGTCATGAACCACCTAAAAAACGGGGATTATATCGGTGTCTACTCCCCGCTTGACGGGCTGGACGTTTCACATGTGGGTATCGTAGTTCGCCATGATGAACAGGTGTGGTTCAGGAACGCCTCCTCATTGGCCGCAAACAGAAAAGTGGTGGACACACCGTTTATGGAATACATGCATTCCAGACCGGGCATCGTTGTGCTGCGGGCTGAATGATAAAGTCATTACCGGAGTCGCCAGCTGATAATAGCCGTCCGACATAGGTATTGAAACCCTGTGTACTGTGGGGCCGACACGGAAAATTGCTATAAATTCGTGGATTTAGTAAATACTAGAAGATATTTGTCTGGAGCGGGCGAAGGGAATCGAACCCTCGTATAGAGCTTGGGAAGCTCTCGTTCTACCATTGAACTACGCCCGCTTTGAGATGCGTAAGGCATTATAAACCTTACGCTCTGGTTGGCAAGAGACTTACTGGCTGACTGGCGATTAATTCGCCGTCAGCACTTCGGTTTACTCCCCTGCGGCGGCAGATAACGCAGCGGATCGATGGCCGTCGCCCGGTAGCGAATCTGGAAGTGTAGTCTTACGGATGCGGCATCCGTGCTGCCCATCGTAGCGATTTTTTGCCCCGCTTTAACGCTTTGTCCATTATTAACCAGCATGGTGTCATTATGAGCGTAAGCCGTAATGTAATCTTCATTGTGCTTAATCATGATGAGATTGCCGTAGCCGCGCAGCTGGTTCCCGACATAGACAACTTTACCCGCTCCCGCCGCATAAACAGGCGTTCCGCGCGCGCCCGCAATATCGATCCCCTTATTTCCGCCCTCCGCGGTGGAATAAGGTAAAATCACTTTACCGTTGGCAGGCCATACCCAACAACGCTGCCCCACCGGCGGCCAGGAGGATTTTGGCACCGAAGATGACGGTCTGACCGCAGCAGTTTTTGTTGCTGTTTTATTGCTGGTTTTGCGTGTTGAACTGCTACTCTTTGCGCTGCCGCGCACTTTAATTCGCTGCCCCACCTCAATAGTATAAGGCGGAGAAATGCCATTCAGTCGGGCCAGTTCTTTCACGCTGGTTCCCGTAGCGCGCGATATACGATACAACGTATCGCCGCGCTTAACGGTATAGACGGAGCCGGAATACGTTCCTGAGCCGGAATTACTGGAACACCCCGCCAGCAGCAGCCCTGTGCATAACAGCACCGCAATACCCAGGCTATTTTTGTTCAGGCGTCCTGCGCTCAAAACCATTCCTCACTCTATTGACAGACGCCTTATGATAGCAGCCAAATGCCGTATGCCCAATCCATTGACGCCGGAAAGGGTCCGCGTGGATGATGATGCCGCGAATATCCGATATGCCAGCATAATATCGAATCACGGCACAATGGCGCTCGTCTGCGTTCTGTCAGGGCCTGTTTTGGTAATGCCTTTCTTTCTGTTATGCGCTACGCTGATCGTCTGAGTATATGGCCTGGCCATGCTGCCGGGTCATTTTAATTTTCAGGAGCTTTCATGACTGAGGAACATGTCGTTTTATTGGATGAGCAGGATAAGCCTTCCGGCACACTGGAAAAGTATGCGGCTCATACGCTTAATACGCCTTTGCATCTGGCTTTCTCCTGCTGGCTATTTAACGAAGATGGCCAGTTGCTGGTAACACGACGGTCGCTGAGCAAGAAAGCCTGGCCAGGCGTGTGGACGAATTCGGTTTGCGGTCATCCGCAACAAGGCGAAACCACCGAAGAGGCGATCATCCGCCGTTGTCGGTTCGAACTCGGCGTGGAAATTACCGATCTCACCCCCGTCTATCCGCACTTCAGCTATCGAGCGACAGATCCAAACGGTATTGTGGAAAATGAAGTCTGTCCGGTATTTGCCGCGCGGGCAACCAGTGTGTTACAGGTTAACAGCGAAGAGGTGATGGACTATCAGTGGAGCGAATTTAAAAGCGTATGGAAAAGCCTTCTCGCTACGCCGTGGGCATTTAGCCCGTGGATGGTCATGCAAGCGTCAGACGAACAAGCGCGTGAACGACTGCTCAATTACTGCCAGCGTTAAAAATTGCCTGATGGCGCTACGTCTGAACGAAGAGATGCCGGATGGCGGCTAATGCCCCATCCGGCAATTTACATCTTATTTCACCGGACGCATCGCTGGGAACAGAATAACGTCGCGAATCGTGTGGCTGTTAGTAAACAGCATCACCATACGGTCGATACCAATTCCCAGACCCGCTGTCGGCGGTAACCCGTGTTCCAGCGCCGTCACGTAGTCTTCGTCGTAGAACATGGCTTCGTCGTCGCCCGCCGCTTTTGCATTAACCTGATCCAGGAAACGCTGCGCCTGGTCTTCCGCATCGTTCAACTCGCTAAAGCCATTACCGATTTCACGACCGCCGATAAAGAACTCGAAGCGGTCAGTGATTTCCGGGTTCACATCATTACGACGCGCCAGCGGAGACACTTCAGCCGGATATTCGGTGATGAAGGTCGGCTGAATCAGATGCGCTTCAGCGACTTCGTCAAAGATCTCGGTGACGATACGGCCCAGACCCCAGCTTTTCTCGACGTGAATGCCGATGCTTTCAGCAATCGCCTTCGCGGAATCGAAGTTGTCCAGATCAGCCATATCCGTTTCCGGGCGATATTTCTTGATCGCTTCACGCATGGTCAGTTTTTCGAACGGCTTACCGAAGTCAAACACTTCATCACCGTACGGAACCTGGGTGGTGCCCAGAACATCCTGCGCCAGCGTACGGAACAGAGACTCCGTCAGCTCGATCAGGTCTTTGTAGTCCGCATACGCCATATAGAGTTCCATCATGGTGAACTCAGGATTATGGCGCACGGAGATGCCTTCGTTACGGAAGTTACGGTTAATTTCGAATACGCGTTCGAAGCCGCCAACCACCAGACGCTTGAGGTACAGTTCCGGCGCGATACGCAGGTACATGTCCAGATCCAGCGCGTTGTGATGGGTGATAAACGGACGGGCAGACGCGCCGCCTGGGATCACCTGCATCATCGGGGTTTCGACTTCCATAAAGCCGCGAGCAACCATAAACTGGCGAATACCGGCCAGGATCTTCGAACGGGTTTTGAAGGTGTTACGGGATTCATCGTTAGAGATGAGATCCAGATAACGCTGGCGATAGCGCGCTTCCTGGTCCTGCAAGCCGTGGAATTTATCCGGCAACGGACGCAGCGCTTTCGTCAGCAGGCGCAGTTCGGTGCAGTGGATAGACAGCTCGCCGGTTTTGGTTTTGAACAGCTTACCTTTCGCGCCGAGGATATCACCAAGATCCCACTTCTTGAACTGCTCGTTGTAAACGCCTTCCGGCAGATCATCGCGCGCCACATACAGCTGAATGCGGCCGCCTACGTCTTGCAGGGTAACAAAAGAGGCCTTACCCATAATACGGCGAGTCATCATACGGCCCGCGACGGACACTTCAATATTCAGCGCTTCCAGTTCTTCAGCTTCTTTCGCGTCAAACTCTGCGTGCAGTTGGTCTGAGGTACGGTCACGACGGAAATCGTTCGGGAACGGGATACCCTGCTCACGCAGTGCAGCCAGCTTCTCGCGACGTGCCTTCATTTCATTGTTAAGATCGACTACCTCGTCAGCGCCCTGTGCGTTTTGTTCAGACATGTTGATTCCTCATAGCCCTGCTTTCAAACTTGCTTCGATAAATTGATCCAGACTACCGTCCAGTACCGCCTGTGTATTGCGGGTTTCCACCCCAGTACGCAGGTCTTTAATGCGGGAATCGTCCAGGACATAGGAACGAATCTGGCTTCCCCAGCCGATATCAGACTTAGTGTCTTCCATCGCCTGTTTTTCAGCGTTCTTTTTCTGCATCTCCAGTTCATAAAGCTTCGCTTTCATCTGCTTCATGGCCTGGTCTTTGTTTTTGTGCTGCGAACGGTCGTTCTGGCACTGCGTCACGATTCCGGTTGGAATATGGGTGATACGCACGGCGGATTCCGTACGGTTAACGTGCTGACCGCCTGCGCCAGACGCGCGATAGACGTCGATACGCAGATCCGCCGGGTTAATGTCGATATCGATATCGTCGTCCACTTCCGGGTACACAAACGCGGAGCTAAACGAGGTATGACGGCGACCGCCGGAGTCAAACGGACTTTTACGCACCAGACGATGTACGCCGGTTTCAGTGCGCAGCCAGCCATAGGCATATTCGCCGGAGATTTTGATAGTCGCGGACTTAATACCGGCGACTTCCCCTTCCGACTCTTCAATGATTTCCGTCTTGAAGCCGCGCGCTTCCGCCCAACGCAGATACATACGCAGCAACATGCTGGCCCAGTCCTGCGCTTCAGTACCACCGGAACCGGCCTGAATATCGAGATAGCAATCGGCGCTATCGTACTCGCCGGAGAACATCCGACGGAATTCCAACTGCGCCAGTTTCTCTTCCAGCGTATTCAGCTCCGCGACGGCTTCGTTAAACGTCTCTTCGTCGTCAGCTTCTACCGCCAGTTCCAGCAGCCCGGAAACGTCGTCCAGCCCCTGAGTCATTTGATCAAGCGTATCGACGATCGCTTCGAGCGATGAACGCTCTTTTCCCAGCGCCTGCGCGCGCTCAGGTTCGTTCCAGACATCCGGCTGTTCCAGCTCGGCGTTTACTTCTTCCAGACGCTCTTTCTTAACATCGTAGTCAAAGATACCCCCTAAGAACGTTGGTGCGTTCCGTGAGGTCCTGAATGCGGTTATTCACCGGGTTAATTTCAAACATGGTCTGATTTCTTTTATTTGACTTGTCAAAATGCGGTTATAAGGGCGAAATATTAGCGGATTTCGCCCCTTAATTACAGCGAAAGTGTTGTTAAATCGCCCCGATCATAGCGGCCAAATATCATCGATAATAATCTGTAAACTACGGTTGCCGCGAAACTCGTTAATGTCCAGTTTATAAGCCAGTTCTACCTCCCGCACGCCGTTATCCGGCCAACAGGTCGTATCAATATTAAATGCGATGCCATCCAACAGCGGGCCGCCGCCGACGGGCTCCACCATCACCTTGAGGTGGCGCTCGCCCACCAGACGCTGCTGTAGCAGACGGAAACGACCATCGAATAACGGTTCCGGGAACATTTGCCCCCACGGTCCGGCATCCCGCAACAGTTGCGCCACTTCCATAGACATCTCCGCCGCGCTTAATGGACCATCGGAGATCACCTCGCCTTGCAACAGGGCAGGATCGAGCCATTCCGTCACCAGCTCGCCAAACCGTTGCTGAAACTGCTCGAATTTATGCTCTTCCAGCGACAATCCCGCCGCCATCGCATGGCCGCCGAACTTGATCATCAGATCAGGGTAAAGGGTATCCAGCCGTTCCAGCGCATCGCGCATATGCAGCCCCTGAATCGAACGACCTGAGCCTTTTAGCGTGCCGTCGCCCGCAGGCGCAAAGGCGATCACCGGGCGGTGAAAACGCTCTTTAATGCGCGATGCCAGAATTCCGACCACGCCCTGATGCCATTCAGGATGGTACATCGCCAGACCGCCCGGAAGCGTTTCACTACTGCGCTCAAGCTTTTCGCACAGGATAAGCGCTTCCGCCTGCATCCCCTGCTCTATTTCTTTGCGCGTCTGGTTAAGCGCATCCAGCTCACTGGCCAGAACACGCGCTTCGCCGAGGTTATCGCACAACAGTAACGCCACGCCAACGGACATATCATCCAGCCTGCCGGCGGCATTCAGGCGAGGCCCCAACGCGAAGCCTAAATCACTGGCGGCAAGCTGCTGCGGATCGCGATTCGATATCTCCAGCAACGCTTTAATTCCCGGACGGCATTTCCCGGCACGAATACGACTTAGCCCTTGCCAGGTCAGAATACGGTTGTTGGCGTCCAGCGGCACAACGTCTGCTACCGTTCCCAACGCCACTAAATCCAGCAGCTCCGCCAGATTCGGCGGCGCGATGCCGCGCTCGTCGAACCATCCTTTGTCGCGCAAAAATGTTCGCAACGCCAGCATCAGGTAAAACGCCACGCCGACGCCCGCCAGCGACTTAGACGGGAATTCGCAGTCGCGCAGATTGGGATTAATAATCGCTTCGGCATCCGGCAACGTGTCGCCTGGCAGGTGGTGATCGGTCACGATCACCGGAATCCCCAACGTCTTTGCATGCGCTACGCCGGCGTGGGATGAAATGCCGTTGTCTACGGTGACGATAAGCTGCGCGCCGCGCGCCTTCGCCTGATCGACCACTTCCGGGCTTAAACCGTAGCCGTCTTCAAAGCGATTAGGCACCAGATAACTGATGTTATCACATCCCAACGCACGCATTCCCAATACGCTTAGCGCAGTACTGGTCGCGCCGTCGGCGTCAAAATCGCCAACAACAATAATGCGGGTACCTTCGCGAAAGGCGTTGTAGAGGATCTCCACCGCGTTATCTATGCCGCTAAGCTGTTGCCAGGGCAGCATTCCTTTCACGCTGCGCTCCAGTTCGCGGGCGCTACGAACGCCCCGGCTGGCATATAAACGTCGTAGTAATGGAGGAAGATCGGCGGGGAGTTCCGCCGTCTCATCAGCCTCGCGCCGACGAAGTTGTCTCTGTTGTTTCACGCGAATTATTTACCACTGGTCTGTTTTTGATGCTCATCAAGAAACGCTTTCATCTCTTTCGGCCCCTGATAGCCAGGCACCACATAGCCGTTACTCAATACAATGGCTGGCGTACCGCTAACGCCCAACTGCACGCCCAACACATAATGATCAGCAATGTTCACGTCACAGCTTGCCGGTTTCACACCCTTACCTGCCATGGCGTCATCAAACGCTTTGTTTTTGTCTTTGGCGCACCAGATAGATTTCATATCCTGCTCCGCCTGGCTTTCCAGCCCCTGGCGCGGGAAGGCCAGATAACGTACCGTGATCCCCAGCGCGTTATAATCTTTCATCTCTTCATGTAGCTTATGACAATAGCCGCAGGTGATATCGGTAAAAACAGTAATGACATGTTTCTCATCCGGCGCTTTATAGACGATCATCTCTTTTTCCAGCGCATTTAGCTGGCTCATCAGCAGTTTGTTCGTCACGTTTACCGGATGCGCGCCGCTCACGTCATACATCGGCCCTTGAATAATATGTTTGCCGTCATCAGTGACGTACAGTACGCCGCTGTGAGTGAGGACGGTTTTCATCCCTGCCACTGGCGAGGCCTGAATTTCCGTACTCTGAACGCCCAGCTTAGCCAGCGACTGACGGATAGCCACATCATCCGCATGGGCCACGCCTGAAAACGCCGCCGCCAGTAAAGTGAACATCATAAAACGCTTTTTCATAAACTATCCTTTCCTGTCAGCACTCATGCCCGCGGATGGTGCTGTTGATGAAGTTGACGCAAACGCTCCGTTGCGACATGCGTATAAATTTGTGTCGTCGAAAGATCGCTATGCCCAAGTAGCATTTGTACAACGCGCAAGTCGGCGCCGTGATTCAGCAAATGCGTGGCGAAAGCGTGACGTAAAACATGCGGCGATAGTTTTTCGCTATCGATTCCAGCCAGTACCGCATAATGTTTAATACGGTGCCAGAAGGTCTGCCGCGTCATCTGCTGCGCACGCTGGCTGGGGAACAATACGTCAATCGATACGCCATTGAGTAACCAGGGACGCCCATGCTCCAGATACGTTTCCAGCCAATATACCGCCTCTTCGCCTAACGGCACCAACCGCTCTTTATTGCCTTTACCGATAACCCGCACCACGCCCTGCCGCAGACTGATATCGCTCATTGTCAGCCCCACCAGTTCCGACACGCGCAAACCGGTGGCATACAGCACTTCCAGCATAGCTTTATCGCGCAACTCCAAAGGTTGATCAATAAGCGGCGCCTGCAAGAGCCGCTCAACCTGCGCCTCGCTAAGGTCTTTCGGTAAACGCTGCGGAAGCTTAGGCGAGGCCAACTGCGCGCTCGGATCATCCTCACGATACTTTTCACGGTACAGATGCTGGAAGAAGCGCCGCATAGCGCTTAACAGGCGTGCGGAACTGGTCGCTTTGTATCCGCCCTCCACCCGTTCAGCCAGCAGCGTTTGTAAATCATCAGCCTGCGCCGTCGCAAGCGTTTTTCCGCGATGATGCAACCACGCAACGACCATCGATAAATCGCGACGATACGCGCTTAATGTATTTTCCGCCAGATTTCGCTCCAGCCACAGGGCATCCAGAAACTGCTCAATACGCGCTAAATCCTGTTCCATTCGCGCTCCCTACTTCACGCTTACTTTTGGTGCATTATGCCTCATTGTGCCGTGAATGCAGCGATTCTGTTACACTACCCGCAACGCTATAGCAGAATCGAGATGTAACGTAATGAACATGGGTCTTTTTTACGGTTCCAGCACGTGCTACACCGAGATGGCCGCAGAGAAAATTCGCGATATCCTCGGCCCGGAGCTGGTGACATTACATAACCTCAAGGATGACGCCCCCGCCTTAATGGAGCAGTACGACGTGCTCATTTTAGGCATCCCCACCTGGGATTTTGGTGAAATTCAGGAGGACTGGGAAGCCGTCTGGGAGCAACTGGACGATCTCAATCTGGAAGGCAAAATCGTTGCGCTTTACGGTATGGGCGACCAGCTCGGCTACGGTGAGTGGTTCCTGGATGCGCTGGGTATGTTGCATGACAAACTTGCCCTCAAAGGCGTTAAATTTGTCGGCTACTGGCCCACAGAAGGCTACGAATTTACCAGCAATAAACCGGTCATTGCGGATGGGCAACTGTTTGTCGGCCTGGCGCTGGATGAAACGAACCAGTACGATCTCAGCGATGAGCGTATACAGACCTGGTGTGAACAAATTCTCGGCGAAATGGCCGAACACTACGCCTGAAGCCTTACTCGCTGTATTTCCCTCTCGACGGAACCGCGTTTACGCCGTTCCGTCAGTGTTGGCCTGATATCGGCTGCTGTAACAGTATCCGACGCAACTCACGCCATTCCGCTTCTTCCATGCTATCCGCCGCCAGCCATAAATGCTGATGACGTCCAGACTCTGCGCGTAAACGCAACACCATCCCGCTCTTCAGTAACCAGGGCGGACGCAAGAGCGTCCAGTCCTGCCCCTGCCAGCGTAAGCGCCCGTCCATGAGTAGCTTGATCTCTCCCTGGCAGGTATTAATCCTGCGCTGGCTACGTACACAGTCAAACACGACCAGTGACAGTAGTATCATCCATAAAGGGGTATAACTCAGCGGCCAGGGCATCAATAAAATCACCGCGGCAACCAGCCCATGAATGAGCAATGAGATCCACTGAGCGCGCCATGAGACGCGTAAATCAGATTGCCACAGGACCACGTTCCCGATTCCGTGTCTGAATGAGTCGGACCATCTGTTCCAGTTCAGCGTCAGCCGGTTTACCGTGATTCATTAACCAGTTAAATAAATCCGGGTCATCACTCTGCAACAAACGGACAAAAATACGCTTTTCTTCATCACTTAAACTATCGTACTCATGTTCAAAAAACGGCATGATGGAAATATCAAGTTCGCGCATACCGCGACGACATGCCCAGTGAATACGTGCTTTATTGTGAATATCCATGTTCTTCCTGCCTCGCGAAAATGAAGTACCGGGCTATTGTAACGTGTTTTTGGCGTTGTTTTACGGGAATCTCAGTAATCTGGAACGCGATCGCGAAATAAAAGGCTGGGAATCAATACGTTCATCCGTTTTGGATACCGCCTCGCAAAACGATCAATCCGCTCTCAATGGGCTATTTAAAGCACTTGCAATGACCGATGGCTCTTTTACCATTAACCATTATTGTTGCAGCTAACCAGGACATTATTTATGGCTTTTATCTCCTTTCCACCACGTCATCCTTCATCGTCAGCCCGCCTGCCGCTGACGCTGATCGCGCTTGACGACTGGGCGCTGTCGACCATTACCGGCGTAGACAGTGAAAAGTATATTCAGGGCCAGGTCACCGCTGACGTAAGCCAGATGACTGAACAGCAACACCTTCTCGCCGCCCACTGCGATGCTAAAGGTAAGATGTGGAGCACTCTGCGCCTGTTCCGTGAGCGCGACGGTTTCGCCTGGATTGAACGCCGTAGCGTGCTTGAAGCGCAATTAACGGAGCTGAAAAAGTACGCCGTATTTTCCAAAGTGGTCATCGCGCCGGATGACGAACGCGTATTGCTTGGCGTGGCAGGTTTTCAGGCCCGCGCGGCGCTGGCTAATGTCTTTAGCGTACTGCCCAATAGCGAAAATCAGGTGGTCAGAGACGGCGCCTCCACGCTGCTATGGTTTGAACATCCTGCGGAACGATTCCTGCTTGTCACCGATGTCGCGACGGCCAACATGTTAACGGAGAAGTTGCATGGCGAAGCCGAACTGAATAACAGCCAACAGTGGCTGGCATTGGATATTGAAGCAGGCATTCCGGCGATTGACGCGGCGAACAGCGGTCAGTTTATCCCCCAGGCGACTAACCTACAGGCGCTGGGCGGTATCAGCTTCAAGAAAGGCTGCTACACCGGACAGGAGATGGTCGCACGGGCAAAATTCCGCGGCGCCAATAAACGCGCTCTTTGGTTGCTGGCGGGCAAAGCCAGCCGGGTACCGGAAGCAGGAGAAGATCTGGAGCTACAGATGGGCGAGAACTGGCGTCGTACCGGCGCTATTCTGGCGGCGACGCAGTTGGACGATGGTCAGTTACTGGTTCAGGCCGTCATGAATAACGATTTAGAAGCCGAAAGCGTCTTCCGCGTTCGCGACGATGCCAACACCCTGCATATCGTCCCGCTGCCCTACTCGCTGGAAGAGTGATATCACGTTAAAAGCCGGATAGCCTGATAGCGCAACGCCATCAGGCTCGCACGTGCTGTTCTCGTAGGCCGGATAAGGTACGACAGCGCCGCCATCCGGCACGGGCATCCGGGAATTACGCCTGTCCCACATACAAATAGATGGCCAGGAAGTGGCACACGCTGCCGCCCAGCACAAAGCCATGCCAGATGGCGTGGTTATAAGGTATGCGTTTGCAAACATAGAAAATTACGCCCAGCGAGTAAACGACGCCACCTACCGCCAGCAGCGTCACGCCGCCTATCGCCAGCTTAATCGCCAACTGATAAACCACTATCAGCGACAGCCAGCCCATTGCCAGATACGTAACCAGTGAAAGCACTTTAAATCGGTGCGCAATCGTCAACTTGAAGAGGATACCGAATAGCGCCAGGCTCCAGATCACAATCATTAGTCCGCGCGCCAGCGGCGAATCCAGACCTACCAGCAGAAATGGCGTATAGGTTCCGGCAATGAGCAGATAGATAGCGCAGTGATCAAATTTCTTTAACCAGATTTTTGCCCGCTGATGAGGAATGGCATGATAAAGCATTGAGGCAAGAAAAAGCAGGATCATGCTCCCGCCATATAAACTGTAGCTGGCGATAGCCGTCATACCCGCATTCGCCTCTACCGCCTGAACCAACAACAGCACCAGGCCGACAATACCAAATACCAATCCAATGCCGTGGCTAATACTGTTGGCGATTTCCTCAGCCAGCGAATATCCCTGCGTCATTAATGGTTTTTGCACCATAACTTACTCCGGAGAAACGTTCATAACGATGAACTGCGCCTCTAGCGTAACTGAGAATGGTTCCAGTGAACACATGTTAGCTAAAATAAATTCGCAAAATTAAATTTTGTTTATTATTCAATAAGTTAATTACAAGAACTCAACTAACACGCGTTCATATTTATCAAAGGCATTTAAAATCAATCACATAAAATTGCGTCTGGTTGGGATAGATTTCAGCAATGACCCGTTTCAGCTCATCAAGCGACATATTTTCCTGTTGCGCATGTTTTTCGTTCAGCGTATCCAGCGTCACAGTTGACGTTCCTGTCACTTCGATTGTGCAAAAATAGCCATCATCTTCGAACCGCCCCACGCGTAGCACATCGCCTGCTTTAAAGTGGGACTCGGAGGCATCACGAATAGTGATGGTTTTACGCCCTGCCAGAATGTCATTCTGGAAACGTTGAAAGAAAGTAATGTCGTTTGGCTGCATGTGGTTATCCCTTGAATATGCCCCGTTGAAGTGAATGTTACGATCTGAATATGTTCTTGTCCCGACACGCGAGCACCCTGGAATTTTGCGTACGCTTTACATGTCATTTGGTGCAGAATGAATGATAACAGACTAAATAAATTGAGATTATGCAACAATGAGAAAACTCACCCTGCCAAAAGATTTTTTATGGGGCGGCGCGGTTGCTGCACACCAGGTTGAAGGCGGCTGGAATAAAGACGGTAAAGGCCCCAGCATCTGCGACGTGCTAACCGGCGGCGCACACGGCGTGCCACGCGAAATCACCCAGAATGTCGTTGCTGGCAAATACTATCCGAACCACGAGGCGGTGGATTTTTACGGACATTACAAAGAAGACATCCGTCTTTTCGCCGAAATGGGGTTCAAATGCTTCCGTACCTCTATTGCCTGGACGCGTATCTTCCCGAATGGCGACGAATCCCAGCCAAACGAGGCCGGTCTGAAATTCTACGACGACATGTTTGATGAATTGCTCAAATACAACATCGAACCGGTCATCACCCTTTCCCACTTTGAAATGCCATTACATCTGGTACAGCACTACGGCGGCTGGACCAATCGTAAGGTCGTTGATTTCTTTGTCCGTTTTGCTGAAGTCGTGTTTGAACGCTACAAACATAAGGTCAAATACTGGATGACCTTCAACGAAATTAACAACCAGCGAAACTGGCGCGCGCCGCTGTTTGGCTACTGCTGTTCCGGCGTGGTGTATACCGAGCATGAGAATCCAGAAGAAACCATGTATCAGGTCTTACATCATCAGTTTGTCGCCAGCGCGCTGGCGGTAAAAGCGGCACGTCGTATTAATCCACAGATGAAAGTGGGTTGTATGCTGGCGATGGTCGCGCTGTATCCTTTCTCCTGTAAACCAGAAGATGTGATGTTTGCTCAGGAGTCGATGCGTGAACGCTACGTCTTTACCGATGTGCAGCTGCGCGGCTATTACCCGTCCTATGTGTTGAACGAGTGGGAGCGCCGCGGATTTAACATCAAAATGGACGATGGCGATCTTGAAGTGCTGCGCGAAGGCACCTGCGATTATCTTGGTTTCAGTTATTACATGACCAACGCGGTCAAAGCCGAAGGCGGTAGCGGCGATGCGATTTCCGGTTTTGAAGGCAGCGTACCGAACCCCTATGTTAAAGCCTCTGACTGGGGCTGGCAGATTGACCCGGTGGGCCTGCGTTATTCATTGTGTGAACTGTACGAACGCTATCAAAAGCCGCTGTTTATTGTCGAAAACGGTTTTGGTGCTTACGACAAAGTAGAAGAAGATGGCGGCATCAACGACGACTACCGAATTGACTACCTGCGCGCCCATATTGAAGAGATGAAAAAAGCGGTGACTTACGATGGTGTCGACCTGATGGGCTACACGCCGTGGGGCTGCATCGACTGCGTCTCGTTCACCACCGGTCAGTACAGCAAGCGCTACGGCTTCATCTACGTGAACAAGCACGATGACGGTACGGGCGATATGTCGCGTTCGCGTAAGAAAAGCTTCAACTGGTACAAAGAGGTGATTGCCAGCAACGGCGAGAAGCTTTAACTCCTGCACGTTACCCGCCAGTCGGCGGGTAACACTTTGAACGAGTCTTACCAAGTCTTACCTATTTTAAATTCCCAGCGTACATCTTCCATTTTGGTTGGCGACTTCGCTTCCTGCATTACCGGGAAGAAGGCTCCGGCACCAAACCATAATTTCAGTGAATCGACGGCAATATTAAATGACGGACCAACAACCCATTCGGTAGTTCCAGAATGGTTATTAATTACGCTGCCATTAGACAGTTTTTTCGTTCCAGAGGCATTATTGCTGTAGGCACTTTCCAGACCAAGATCCAGCGGTAAATCGCTAAACATATACCGCACCTGGGTATTCCACTGGAATTCGTTACCTCGTTTCACGTCCTGGTTACCGCGCTCAAATGGTCCCTGATAGACAAACCCCATATCCCCTTTAATGTTAGGAGTAAATAATTTTGTTAAAGTGAGTGTTACTCTTCCTCCCCAGGCGCTATTCCCAGGCAAATGATTATCTCCATCTTGCCCGGTGGGTAGTAATACTGCCCCACCTACCGTAACCCAAAACGGATCACCTCTTCGCTGGCTCATTAAAGCATAATTGACCCCCACCGATTGGTCGCCCATTCCCTCTATGTGCTCAGGAGACAGATTGTCTCGTTTGTTATTGATATAGGAACCCACAGTTGATAATTCCAGTCTGTCGGTCAAACCGTAACGAATCTTCAATAACCATATCTGGGAGTAAACATCCGGACTTCCGTGCCCCTCGATTTGATGATCTTTATCGCGAAATGAGCTATTCACGGCGGTTAATAACTTTCCTTCCGGCAATACTGAACCACCAGAAATAGCGGTATTAACTGGTGCACCTAATAAATTACTGGGATTATTTTCTCCGTCAGCTGCCATTGCATTCATTAATAGAAAATACGTCATTAATGGCAGAAATATAAATCGTTTCATTATTCCCTCCAGGTATAAAAAACAAAGCGCTAAGTTAATAAATATTTACGTTATTTATGGTTATTTTTAATTTATAATTTAAATTAATAACTTGATGAATTTAATATACGGAAATTTTTGTAACTATATTGAGAGGTAAATAATGATTCCGGAGAGAAACTATTTGTAACTACATGTAAATATACTGTGTTGTTTTGATTAAATAACAGCAAGGTAAAAATGATGCACAATGAATCATTAAACTCTAAAAAGCCGGTAATTTAATTCTGGCTAATACACTGATACAAACGCCAGGTTGCCTGACAGGAGCCAACGATTTACTGTAATATATTGAATTAGTAACACTTTGTAGCCTGAATAAGGCACTCACACTGCATCCGACATAAACAAAACGCACTTTATTAACAAGCTGAAAAGGCGCCGAAGCGCCTTTAGAAAACAGTCGAATCAGTAAATTACTGGTAGTCGCTAATCGGTACGCAGGAGCAGAACAGGTTACGGTCGCCATAAACATCATCCAGACGTTTCACCGTCGGCCAGTATTTGTCTGCCACGCCTGCCGGGAATACGGCAACTTCACGGCTGTACGGATGTGCCCACTCGGCGACCAGTTCGCTCTGAATGTGCGGCGCGTTCACCAGCGGGTTATCTTCCAGCGGCCAGACACCCGCTTTCACCTGGTCAATCTCTGCGCGAATAGCCAGCATCGCATCGATAAAGCGATCCAGCTCAGCCTTACCTTCAGATTCCGTCGGCTCTACCATCAGCGTGCCCGCCACCGGGAACGACATGGTTGGCGCATGGAAACCGTAGTCGATCAGACGCTTGGCAATATCCAGCTCGCTGATGCCGGTTTCTTCTTTCAATGGGCGAATATCAAGAATACATTCGTGCGCCACACGGCCATCGCGACCGGTATACAGTACCGGATAGGCATCTTTCAGACGGCTGGCAATGTAGTTAGCGTTAAGAATCGCGACCTGGCTTGCCTGCTTCAGGCCTTCTGCGCCCATCATGCGGATGTACATCCAGCTGATTGGCAGGATAGAGGCACTACCGAACGGCGCCGCAGAAACCGCGCCCTGACGGGTTAACATGCCTTCGATTTGCACCACGCTATGACCCGGTACGAACGGTGCCAGATGCGCTTTCACGCCGATCGGTCCCATGCCTGGGCCACCGCCGCCGTGCGGAATGCAGAAAGTTTTATGCAGGTTAAGATGCGAAACGTCCGCGCCAATAAAGCCCGGTGAGGTAATGCCGACCTGAGCGTTCATGTTCGCGCCGTCAAGGTAAACCTGACCGCCGAACTGGTGCACAACTTCACACACCTCACGGATCGTTTCTTCATACACGCCGTGGGTGGACGGATAGGTCACCATGATGCAAGAAAGGTTCGCAGCATGTTGTTCTGCTTTGGCCCGCAGATCGTCCAGGTCGATGTTGCCGTTCCTATCACAGGCGACTACCACCACCTGCATTCCTGCCATATGTGCAGAAGCAGGGTTAGTGCCGTGAGCAGAGGCCGGAATCAGGCAGATATCGCGATGCCCTTCGTTGCGGCTTTCGTGATAGTGACGAATCGCCAGCAGCCCCGCGTATTCCCCCTGTGCGCCGGAGTTAGGCTGCATACAGACGGCGTCGTACCCGGTGAGTTTCACCAGCCAGTCAGAAAGCTGGCTAATCATCTGATGATATCCTTCGGCCTGTTCCGGCGGGCAGAACGGATGCAGTTCAGCGAATTCCGGCCAGGTGATAGGAATCATCTCGGCGGCGGCGTTCAGCTTCATGGTGCAGGAACCCAGCGGGATCATCGCCTGGTTCAGCGCCAGATCTTTACGCTCCAGCGAGTGCATATAGCGCATCATCTCGGTTTCGCTGTGGTAACGGTTAAATACCGGATGCGTCAGAATCGCATCGTCACGCAGCATACTTTGCTGAATGGAACGGCTATCAAGCGCCACGTCTTTATCCAGTGTTTCAATGTTCAGACCGTGGCTGTCGCCCAGCAAAACATTGAACAACTGCGCCACATTCTCACGGGTGGTGGTTTCATCGAGCGTAATACCCACCGCGTTATGAATATCGCTGCGCAGATTGATCTCTGCCGCTTCCGCACGCGCCAGTACCGCAGCTTTATCAGCCACTTCCACACACAGGGTGTCGAAGTAGTGCGCATGACGCAGCTTTAAGCCTTTCTGTTGCAGACCTGCCGCCAGAATATCGGTCAGGCGGTGGATACGATTCGCAATGCGCTTCAGACCGACCGGACCATGATAAACGGCATACAGACTGGCGATGTTAGCCAGCAGTACCTGCGAGGTACAAATGTTGGAGTTCGCTTTCTCACGGCGGATATGCTGCTCGCGAGTCTGCATCGCCATGCGCAGTGCGGTATTGCCCGCCGCATCTTTTGAGACGCCGATAATACGGCCTGGCATGGAGCGTTTAAATTCGTCTTTGGCGGCAAAGAACGCCGCATGCGGGCCACCGTACCCCATCGGTACGCCGAAGCGTTGCGCAGAGCCGAAAACAATGTCCGCGCCCTGTTTGCCCGGAGCCGTCAGCAGCACCAGCGCCATAAAATCGGCGGCGACGCTGACCACAACTTTACGGGATTTCAGCTCAGTAATCAGTGCGCTGTAGTCGTGAATTTCGCCCGTGGTGCCTACCTGTTGTAACAGCACGCCAAACACATCCTGGTGATCCAGTGCTTTCGCCGCGTCATCCACAATGACGTCAAAGCCAAAGGTTTCGGCACGCGTACGCACGACGTCCAGAGTTTGCGGATGGACATCAGAGGCGACAAAGAACCGGTTGGCATTTTTCAGTTTGCTGACGCGCTTTGCCATCGCCATCGCTTCAGCGGCGGCGGTCGCTTCATCCAGCAGCGAGGCGGAAGCCATGTCCAGCCCTGTCAGGTCCAGCGTCACCTGTTGGAAGTTGAGCAGCGCTTCCAGACGCCCCTGAGAGACTTCCGGCTGATAAGGAGTGTAGGCGGTGTACCAGCCTGGATTTTCCAGCATGTTGCGCAGGATAACCGGCGGTAGCTGCACGGCGGTGTAGCCCATGCCAATGTACGACGTGAAGCGCTTGTTACGCCCGGCGATGGCTTTTAATTCCGCCAGTGCGGCATATTCGGTTGCCGCCTCTCCAACCTGCGGCGGAGTCGCGAGCTGAATGTCTTTCGGCACAATCTGACCTGTCAGCGCGTTTAACGACTCGGCGCCAACCGCATTCAGCATCTCTTGTTGCTGTGCGGCGTCCGGTCCGATGTGGCGTTCAATGAAAGCGCCGCGGTTTTCAAGCTGGCTTAACGTCTGTGTCATGGGCGATGGTTCCTGAAACGTGCAGTGAATCGTGATTGTCTCTAACTCAATTGCCCGGTGGCGCTGACGCTTACCGGGCCTACGCGTGCGAAAACGAATACGCAAAATCATTCGCGTTGCAGTGAGTAGGCCGGATAAGCATTAGCGCCATCCGGCACAACATTATTCGTCTTCTAACAATGCCTCATACGCGGTGGCATCCAGCAGCGATTCAAGTTCGCTTTCATCGCTGGCTTTGATTTTAAAGATCCAGCCACCGGTATACGGTTCGCTGTTCACCAGCTCCGGGGAGTCGCTCAGCGCATCGTTTACCGCCACGATCTCGCCGCTTACCGGCGCATAAATGTCGGACGCCGCTTTTACGGACTCCGCCACGGCGCAGTCGTCGCCCGCGCTTACGGTCGCGCCGACTTCCGGCAGATCAACAAAAACCATATCGCCCAACAGCTCCTGAGCGTGTTCAGTAATGCCAACGGTGTAAGTGCCATCCGCTTCTTTACGCAGCCATTCGTGTTCTTTGCTGTATTTCAGTTCTGCGGGTACGTTGCTCATCAATTAATCTCCAAAAAAGGATGAATCACGCGACGGCTTTGCCGTTACGCACAAAAACAGGTTTAGTCACTTTTACCGGCATTTCACGGTTACGAATTTGTACAATCGCCGTCTCGCCGATGCCCGCCGGAACGCGCGCCAGCGCAATGCTGTAGCCCAACGTTGGGGAAAACGTCCCGCTGGTAATAATGCCTTCTTGCTGATTGCCCTGCGCATCGGTAAAACGCACCGGCAGTTCATTACGCAATACGCCTTTCTCGGTCATCACCAGACCGACAAGCTGCTCATGGCCTTTTTCACGCTGCATCTCCAGCGCCTCACGGCCAATAAAGTCGCGGTCAGCAGGTTCCCAGGCGATAGTCCATCCCATATTAGCCGCCAGCGGAGAGATACCTTCATCCATCTCCTGACCGTACAGGTTCATGCCTGCTTCCAGACGCAGCGTGTCGCGCGCGCCAAGACCGCACGGCTTCACGCCCGCCTCCACCAGCGCACGCCAGAAATCCGCCGCTTTTTCATTCGGCATGGCGATTTCATAGCCCGCTTCGCCGGTATAACCGGTGGTGGCGATAAACAGATCGCCCGCCTGAACGCCGAAGAACGGCTTCATACCTTCTACTGCATGGCGCTGTTCGTCAGTAAACAGAGTCGCCGCTTTTTCCTGCGCATTCGGCCCCTGTACCGCAATCAGCGACAGGTCGTCACGAACGGTAATGTCGATGGCATAAGGTTCAGCGTGTTGGGTAATCCAGGAGAGGTCTTTTTCGCGGGTGGCGGAGTTAACAACGAGACGGAAGAAATCTTCAGTGAAGTAGTAGACGATAAGGTCATCAATCACGCCGCCCGATGCGTTAAGCATACCGGAGTAGAGGGCTTTACCCGTCTTCGTTAGCTTCGCGACGTCGTTGGCCAGCAGATAACGTAGAAACTCTCGTGTGCGGCTGCCATGAAGATCGACAATGGTCATATGCGATACATCAAACATCCCGGCATCGGTGCGCACAGCGTGGTGTTCATCAAGCTGAGAGCCGTAATGCAGGGGCATCATCCAGCCATGAAAATCGACCATGCGGGCGCCGCATAGCGTGTGTTGTTCGTACAAAGGCGTCTGTTGGGCCATCTTTTCCTCGTTGAATTAGCGGGGGCTAACAACCATTTTCATGGGAAATCTTCGCCACGAAACCTGGCATCGACGCCCTTTTTCCTGCGCCGACGCAAACGTTCTCTTGCTCCTGAACTTACCACCGAACCAGGCGCTAAACCATAAGGCTGAATTTACCATCACATTAGCTTATGACTAAAAAACGCTAAAATCCCATCAGCACAAAAAACCATTATTACGCTAAATAACCGTCATAAAAAGGAAGCTGATACGATTTACCACAACATAAATTAATATTAAATGCGGAAAAAATGTCGAAAATCGCGTTCGCCAAAAATAGTGGCATTAGAAAATATAATGCGAAATAAGCGGTGAAATTAGATTATTTCAAACGAGGAAAGCCCCCCGGCGCGATAGCCGGGAAAGCAAAGTGTGACGGGTTTCAAACTCTTGCTGGCGTGCAGTCAGACGCTTAACGAAGCCATTGCGGAAGGTCGTTTAGCCCCATTGCCTGGCGAAGCAGTTGGGGTTTGACGCCGGGGAGCGTGTCCGCCAGTTTCAGTCCGATGTCGCGCAGCAATTTTTTTGCCGGGTTTTCGCCGGCAAACAGGTCACGAAAACCTTGCATCCCGGCAAGCATCATCGCCGCACTATGTTTACGGCTACGCTCATAACGACGGAGATAAAGATGTTGGCCAATGTCTTTGCCCTGGCGCTGAAGCCGGCGCAGATCGTCCACCAGTTCGGCCGCGTCCATAAAGCCGAGGTTGACGCCTTGCCCTGCCAGCGGATGGATGGTGTGCGCGGCATCGCCGACCAACGCCAGACGATGCGCGGCAAACTGGCGAGCATAGCGGCCCGTCAGCGGAAAAACCTGCCGTTCGCTTTCCAGGCGGCATAAGCCCAGCCGATTATCGAAGGCGATAGTCAACGCCTGGTTAAACGCCTCGTCGCCGCTCTGTTGCATACGCTCCGCATCCTGCGGAGAAAGCGACCAGACAATGGAACACAGATGCGGATCGCTTAACGGCAAAAACGCCAGAATACCTTCACCATGAAACACCTGGCGAGCAACCGCGCCGTGCGGCTCTTCGGTGCGGATAGTCGCTACCAGCGCATGGTGACGGTAGTCCCAGAAAGTTAAGGGAATATCCGCTTTGTTACGCAGCCAGGAGTTGGCGCCATCCGCGGCAATCACCAGACGCGCGGTTAACATCGCGCCGTCTTTTAAAGTCAGGAAGGCGTCGTTCTCTCCCCAGGCGACCTGCTGTAACTCCGCTGGCGCCATTAAGGTGATATCCGCCGCTTGCTGCGCTTTTTGCCACAGTGCATAGTGAATGACACTGTTTTCAACAATATGCCCCAGATGGCTATATCCCATGCTTGCGTCATCAAACGTAATACGGCCAAAGCTGTCTTTATCCCAGACTTCCATACCGTGGTAGCAACTTGCCCGTCGCGCCACAATGTTTGACCATACGCCAAGACGGGTAAGCAGTTTTTCGCTGGCGGCATTAATCGCCGACACCCGAAGCTGAGGCGGGGCATCGTTCGCCAACGGCTGGGGAACAACGTGATCCAGCACCGCAACGCGCAAACCGCTCCCCTGCAAGCCGCAGGCGACAGCCAGTCCCACCATGCCTCCGCCAACTATTGCTACATCAACACTTTGCACTATTTACTCCTGGAAACCGGAACAATCAAACCGTAGGCCGGATAAGGCGAAGCCGCCATCCGGCATTTTTACGAACACGATGCCGGATGGCGGCGTAAATGCCTTATCCGGCCTACAGATCTGCTTAACGCGCAACCCAACCTAAGGTCCGCTGTGCCAGCGCATCGCGTGCAGGCGGTAATAATTCCATCGCCATTAAACCGATATTGCGCCCAATAACCAGCGGCGCCCAACGATTTGCAAACAGATGGACCAGACCGTTCGTTACGCCAATCGTCGTATCCCGGTCAACCTGACGACGCTGCTGATAGCGCGATAACACGTGCCAGGCGCCAATATCCTCGCCCGCGTCCTGTGCCGCGACCAGCGTTTCCGCCAGGCTCATGACATCGCGCAGACCGAGATTAAACCCTTGTCCGGCGATAGGATGCAACGTCTGCGCCGCATTGCCGACCACGACAGTCCGGTGAGAAAACACTTTCGCCGCCGTAGTCAGGGCAAGCGGATACGCGCTGCGCTTACCGGCCTGAGTAATTCGCCCCAGCCGCCAGCCGAACGCGGCCTGCAATGCATGGCAGAACTGCGCGTCGGACCAGCTCAGCACCTCATCGCGCTGGTCGAGCGGGTGACACCAAACCAGCGAACATCGGCCATGCGACATCGGCAACATCGCCAGCGGGCCATTGGGGGTAAAACGTTCAAAGGCGCGTCCCTGGTGCGGGATAGCGGTTGCGACATTCGCTATCACCGCTAACTGTTCGTAAGGCTCCTGATGCCAGTCAACGCCGCAGGCTGACGCGAGCGCGGAGTGGGTACCGTTAGCCGCCACCAGCACACTGCCAGCTATCACATTGCCGTTTTCCAGAGTGACGTTAACCTGCTGTTGGGTACGCGACACGCTGGCTACGCGCTCCGGGCAGTGCAGCGTAACGCCTGGCGCTTTACGCAAGAGCGCAAACAGACGCAGCCCGATATCATGCAGCTCCGCAACGTGCCCCAACGCTGCCAGACTGTAGTCCTGCGCGTCGAGAGTCACAAATCCGGCATGGCCGCGATCGCTGACGTGTACGGTGTTGATTGCCGTTGCGCAATCGGAAATCGCCTGCCAGACGCCAATTCGCGCCAGTTGCTGACAAGTGCCCGCCGCCAGCGCAATCGCTCTGGCGTCAAAGCCGGGATGACCGTCGGCTTCAGGCGCTTTCGCTTCAATCAGGTGTACCGGCAACGTCCCATGACTGAACTGAGAGATGGCCAGCGCCAGCGTCGCGCCTGCCATGCCCCCGCCAACGATAATGACGCTCATTGCTGCCGCGCCGCCGCCATTAATGCCTCAATGTCATCCGCCTTCTTCACAACGCCAGCGGTCAGGTTTTCATTACCGGTTTCGGTAATGACAATGTCATCTTCAATTCGAACGCCAATGCCGCGATACGCTTCCGGCACGTCGGCATCCGGCGCGATATAGAGGCCTGGCTCTACGGTCAGCACCATGCCCGGCTCCAGGATGCGGGAGCGATCCGGCCCATAAACGCCGACATCATGAACATCCAGCCCCAGCCAGTGGCTCAAGCCATGCATAAAGAAAGGACGATGCGCATTTTCGGCAATCAGTTGATCAACCTCTCCTTGCAAAATCCCCAGCTTCACCAGCCCGGTTATCATGATGCGCACGACTTCGCCGGTCACCTCCTGAATAGAGGTACCAGGACGGAACAGTCGCAGGCTGGTCTCCAGCGATTCCAGAACGATGTCATAAATTTCACGCTGGGCTGGCGTAAATTTCCCGTTCACCGGGAAAGTACGCGTGATGTCGCCCGCGTAACCTTTATATTCACAACCTGCGTCGATAAGCACTAAATCGCCGTCGCGCATTTCACTTTCGTTTTCAGTGTAATGCAGGATACAGCCATTTTCGCCGCTGCCGACAATGGTGTTATAGGAGGGATAGCGCGCGCCGTGGCGATTAAATTCGTGGTGAATTTCTCCTTCCAGCTGATACTCAAACATCCCCGGACGGCATTTTTCCATCGCGCGGATATGCGCCAGCGCGCTAATTTCCCCGGCGCGGCGCAGGACAGCAATCTCTTCCGGCGATTTGAACAGGCGCATCTCATGGACGATCGGTCGCCAGTCAGTCATGGTGGCCGGCGCGGTCAGATTCTGGCGGGAGCCTTTACGCAGCTTCTCCAGCGCAGCCAGAACAATCTCGTCGGCATACGCATATTCGCCCTGCGCGTGGTACACCACATCCAGACCATTAAGCAACTGAAAGAGTTGCTGGTTGATTTCGCTAAACGCCAGCGCCCGGTCAACGCCCAGTTTTTCCGGCGCGGCATCCTGTCCTAAACGGCGACCAAACCAGATTTCCGCCGTCAGGTCGCGAACGCGGTTGAACAAAACGCTGTGGTTGTGGGTGTCATCACTCTTAATCAGTACCAGCACGGCTTCCGGTTCGTTAAAACCGGTGAAATACCAGAAGTCGCTACTCTGGCGATACGGATATTCACTGTCTGCGCTGCGCGTCGCCTCCGGCGCGGCAAAGATCAGCGCGGCGCTGCCGGGCTGCATTTGCGCCAGTAATGCCTGGCGACGGCGTTGGTATTCCTGCTGAGTCATGACATGGCCTCCATTTCGTTTTTTCTTAGTGTAGCGTCGGTTTACGCACTTCCGGCGCGGTCGGCTGTTGGCGCGTGAAAGTGTCATGACATAACAGCGCCGCAACACGGACATATTCGATGATCTCTTCGAGCGACATCTCCAGCTCTTCCTGATCTTCGCTCTCATCATAACCAAGCTGCGCAATATTACGCAGGTCGTCAATCGCTTCACCCGTTTCGCCGGTGACTTTATCAAGTTTAGGCTGCGTTACGCCGAGGCCAAGCAAAAAGTGGTTAACCCACCCGGCTAAGGCATCTGCGCGATCGAATACGCTGACATCGTCGCCTTCAGGCAGATAAAGCTGAAAAAGAAAGCCGTCGTCTTCCAGCGCGTCGCTGGTCGCCGCGTGCATTTTGCGCAGCGCCTGAGCAAGCTCATGCCCGAAGGCCAGACCTTCGTTCGTCAGGTCGTGCAACAGCGGCTGCCATGAGCTGTCGTTGTTGCCGCCGCAAATCATCCCGCTGATTAAACCATGCATTTCAGCCGGGGTCAGACCGGCCCCTTGTTGATTCAAAAACCGGTTCATTTCGTTGTAACCAGGCATTTCGTTCTGTATAGACATAAGCATTCGTCATCAAAGGGAGGATATTCATGATATGCTACCACTTTGGACCCTGGTGAACCAGAAAAGGGCTTGTATCTTCACACCAGGGTAGCTATAGTGTCGCCCCTTCGCGGACCCTGGGTCTGGAGACGAAGGCAGCGCAGTCAATCAGCAGGAAGGTGGCATGTCTGCACAACCCGTCGATATCCAAATATTTGGCCGTTCACTGCGAGTGAATTGCCCGCCTGACCAAAGGGATGCGTTGAATCAGGCTGCGGACGATCTGAATCAGCGGTTGCAAGATCTGAAAGTTCGCACTAGAGTCACAAATACTGAGCAGTTGGTTTTCATTGCCGCATTGAATATCAGCTATGAGTTAACTCAGGAAAAAGCGAAGACCCGCGATTACGCGGCGAGCATGGAACAACGTATTCGGATGCTACAACAGACCATCGAACAGGCGTTGCTTGATCAAGGTCGCATAACCGAAAAAACGGGCCAAAACTTTGAATAACACTTTTCGCTTTACTATGGTAAAGTGATTGTGAAAACAGAATTTCTCTGAGATGTTTGCAAGCGGGCTCAGTCCCCTGAGCCGATATTTCATACCACAAGAATGTGGCGCTCCGCGGTTGGTGAGCATGCTCGGTTCGTCCGAGAAGCCTTAAAACTGTGACGACACATTCACCTTGAACCAAGGGTTCAAGGGTTACAGCCTGCGGCGGCATCTCGGAGATTCCCCTTCTGACTGGCGACAGCCATGACGCAACTTCCCGAAATCTCTTTATCACGACAAGAAATCCGCCGAATGATTCGGCAACGTCGCCGTGCGCTGACGCCAGAGCAGCAACGCCGCTTTGGTCAACAGGCCGCCGCCCGAATGCTCAGCTTTCCTCCCGTCGTGATGGCGCACACTGTCGCCGTGTTTCTCTCCTTTGATGGCGAACTCGACACCCAGCCGCTGATAGAACAGCTATGGCAAGCGGGCAAGCGCGTCTACCTTCCGGTTCTTCATCCCTTTAGCCCTGGCAACCTCCTGTTCCTGCACTATCATTCGCAGAGTGCGCTGGTGACCAACCGCTTAAAGATCCAGGAGCCACGGCTTGATGTCCGCGACGTATTGCCGCTGCCAAAGCTGGATGTGCTGGTAACGCCGTTAGTCGCGTTTGACGAAGACGGGCAGCGCCTGGGGATGGGCGGCGGATTTTATGACCGTACGTTGCAAAACTGGCAGCAGCATAAGATCCTACCTGTGGGCTACGCGCATGATTGCCAGTTAGTAGAAAAGCTGCCGGTTGAAGAGTGGGATATCCCGCTGCCTGCGGTGGTGACGCCGTCAAAAGTTTGGGAATGGTAGCCATGTTTTACCGATTGACAGCGTCGCTTTTTTGACCTAAATTTCTCGGTGAAGGGTGAGGGAGGCGAACCTCCCTCCTGCGTACTCTCTGTTAATATGCTGGCGTAGCGATGATTAACAGGATCAGCAGCATGATGACGTATCTCATCATCGTCCCTTTCCTTTTTAGAGCCCCTGCTTCGGTAGGGGCTTTCCCGTTTCAGCGCTATGCTGAGCCCTTATCGTAAATTCCTTTTATTGCTGTACAACACGCAACGCTGCCTTTAATTACCAATTGCGGCAAGGCTCGAAAACAGAATGTATGCGTTACACGAAGAGATGTTGAGGCAGGGAAACCAGAAGAAAGGATGGGCAGGTCATCTCCTGCCCATTTAGAGGAAATTAGTACAGCAGACGGGCGCGAATGGTGCCCGGAATCGCCTTCATCGCCAGCAGCGCTTTCTCCGCCACATCGCCATCGGCTTCTATATCAATTACCACATACCCCATTCGGGCGGAGGTTTGCAGATACTGTGCGGCAATGTTAACGCCCTGCTCGGCAAAGATCTGGTTAAGCGCGGTCAATACGCCCGGGCGGTTTTCGTGGATGTGCATCAGGCGACGACCGCCGTGCAGCGGCAGCGACACTTCCGGGAAGTTCACGGCGGACAGCGTCGAGCCGTTATCCGAGTACTTAATCAGTTTTCCTGCGACTTCCAGACCGATGTTTTCTTGCGCCTCCTGCGTCGAGCCGCCGATATGCGGCGTCAGGATCACGTTATCGAATTCGCACAGCGGAGAGGTAAACGGATCGCTATTAGTGGCCGGTTCCGTCGGGAAGACGTCGATAGCCGCCCCCGCCAGATGTTTCGTCGCCAGCGCGTCGCACAAAGCCGGGATATCCACTACCGTACCGCGCGCGGCGTTAATCAGCAGCGAACCCGGCTTCATCAGGGCAATCTCTTTTGCTCCCATCATGTTTTTGGTGGAGGCGTTTTCAGGTACGTGCAGACTGACCACATCGCTCATATTCAGCAATTCAGACAGATGCTGCACCTGAGTTGCATTACCGAGCGGCAGTTTATTTTCAATATCATAGAAATAGACATGCATCCCCAGCGATTCCGCCAGAATGCCCAACTGCGTTCCGATATGGCCGTAACCGATAATGCCAAGCTTTTTACCGCGCGCTTCGAACGATCCCGCCGCCAGTTTATTCCATACGCCGCGGTGCGCTTTGGCGTTCGCTTCCGGCACGCCGCGCAGCAGCAGCAATAGCTCGCCAATCACCAGCTCCGCCACGGAACGGGTATTCGAGAATGGCGCGTTAAAGACCGGAATACCGCGTTTTGCCGCCGCATTTAAATCCACCTGGTTGGTGCCGATGCAAAAACAGCCAATCGCCACCAGCTTCTCTGCGGCGTTAATCACTTCTTCTGTCAGATGAGTACGGGATCGCAGACCGATGAAGTGGGCATCGCGGATGGACACTTTCAACTGTTCAGCGTCCAGCGCGCCCTTGTGATATTCAATGTTGGTGTAACCTGCCGCACGAAGGCTTTCCAGCGCCTTTTGATGCACCCCTTCAACCAGCAGAAATTTAATTTTATCTTTCTCCAGCGATACCTTTGCCATTTCCCCGATCCTGTCTTTTTTTGCCATCTGATGTTGTGTGTGGATTTGCATCCGTCCTTCAACATATCAAAAAAATTATCACGGCAATATGAACGTTTGCGCCAGCGTCGTGAAGGAATCGCATACAGCGGGAAATAGCAGATGAAAATACCGGGAATAACTTTTTCTTTGGAGGGATCGGCAGGGCAAACGATTAAACGTGATACATGTCACCAAATTTGCCCTGACCGAATTTTTTACGCGGCAGGAAATACGCCTGGCGGGATCATTTTACGATGGTTTTCACCCCGTCCGGCGTGCCGATCAGTGCGACATCGGCGCCACGGTTGGCGAACAACCCTACGGTCACGACGCCCGGAATCGCGTTAATGGCGTTTTCCAGCGCGATGGGATCAAGGATTTCCATACCATAAACATCCAGAATCACGTTGCCGTTATCCGTGACCACGTTCTGACGGTACTCCGGACGCCCGCCCAGCTTCACCAGTTGACGAGCGACCGCGCTGCGCGCCATCGGAATCACTTCGACCGGCAACGGGAATTTGCCAAGAATATCCACCTGTTTAGAGGCATCCGCAATACAGATAAATTTCTCCGCCACGGAAGCAATAATTTTCTCACGGGTTAATGCCGCGCCGCCGCCTTTGATCATCTGCATATGACCGTTGATTTCGTCCGCGCCGTCGACATAGATACCCAGGCTATCCACTTCGTTGAGATCAAACACGTGAATACCGAGGCCTTTGAGTTTTTCAGTCGAGGCGTCCGAGCTGGAGACCGCGCCTTCAATCTGGCCTTTCATTGTGCCCAGCGCATCAATAAAGTGTGCGGCCGTTGAGCCTGTACCAACGCCCACAATGGTGCCGGGCTGTACATACTGAAGTGCCGCCCATCCTACCGCTTTTTTCAGTTCATCCTGCGTCATAGATCGTTTCGCCTGTGGTGTGAAAATACAGCCGCATTATAGAACATTGTCGGGAAAAATCTCCGTGTCCGTACACAGGCTACGGATTTCATCTGTACCGACGGCAAATTTATGTCATAGTGCGGAAAAAAATAACAGGAGCATGACACAACAATGAAACGTCCGGACTACAGAACACTACAGGCGCTGGATGCCGTTATACGTGAACGAGGATTCGAGCGCGCCGCCCAGAAGCTGTGCATCACGCAATCCGCTGTCTCACAGCGCATAAAACAGCTTGAGAATATGTTCGGACAACCTTTGTTGGTGCGTACCGTTCCTCCTCGCCCCACGGAGCAAGGGCAAAAATTACTGGCTCTGCTGCGTCAGGTTGAACTGCTGGAAGAAGAGTGGCTGGGCGATGAACAAACCGGCTCTACGCCGCTGCTGCTGTCGCTGGCGGTTAACGCCGACAGTCTGGCGACCTGGCTGCTTCCGGCGCTGGCGCCGGTACTGGCGGACTCCCCTATCCGTCTCAATTTACAGGTGGAAGATGAAACGCGCACGCAAGAACGTCTGCGTCGCGGCGAGGTGGTGGGCGCGGTGAGTATCCAGCATCAGGCGCTGCCCAGTTGCCTGGTCGACAAACTGGGCGCGCTCGACTATCTGTTTGTCGCGTCAAAGCCGTTTGCCGAGCGCTATTTTCCCAATGGCGTTACCCGGTCGTCGCTGCTGAAAGCGCCCGCCGTCGCGTTCGACCATCTGGATGATATGCATCAGGCCTTTTTGCAACAGAATTTCGATCTACCGCCCGGCAGCGTGCCGTGCCATATCGTTAATTCATCCGAAGCGTTTGTACAGCTTGCGCGTCAGGGCACGACCTGCTGCATGATCCCTCACCTGCAGATTGAGAAAGAGCTGGAAAGCGGCGAGTTGATCAACTTAACGCCTGGTTTGCTACAACGCCGGATGCTTTACTGGCACCGCTTTGCCCCGGAAAGCCGGATGATGCGCAAAGTGACCGACGCGCTGCTGGAGTACGGGCACAAGGTGCTGCGTCAGGATTAGCCTCTCTATGAATGCCGGATGGCGGCGTGAACGTCTTATCCGGCCTGCATGACCCATTATTCCCTCGTCACTTCTTTGAAGTTCATCACAAAATCATTGCGTTCAGGCGGCAAAAAACGACGCGCCATTGGCTATTTTTTGCTGGCGACAAGGCGATTCAAAACGCTCACCGTATTAGCAAATCTTCATTTCAATGCGTAATACGGAGCAAAAAACGAGAACACCGGGAGAAAACGCGGCCTGGAAGCGCCCAGGCCGGGTGAGATTACTGCGTGCTGGCGGCCGTTGTCGACGTCTGCCCTGTTCCAGGTTCAAGCTGGAATACCACATCGACCTGATCGTCGAACTGAATGGTCGGCTGCTCGTAAGTTTCCTGCGCAGATACCGGCGCAGCATCTGCGGCTTTCATCATTCGCACCACCGGACTCGGCTGATAATTAGAGACATGGTAACGAACGCTGTAAACCGGCCCCAATTTGCTGTTAAAACCGGCTGCCAGCGCTTGCGCCTGATGAATCGCGTCATCAATGGCGGCTTTGCGGGCCTTGTCTTTATAGGCGTCCGGTTGCGCCACGCCCAGCGATACCGAACGAATCTCGTTCAGACCCGCCTTCAGCGCGCCGTCCAGCAGAGAATTAAGTTTATCTAACTGACGCAGTGTCACCTCAACGGTTCGCACCGCGCGATACCCTTTCAGAATGCTTTTACCGTTTTGGTAATCATAATCCGGCTGCGTGCGCAGATTCGCCGCGCTAATGTCTTTTTTCGCAATCTGATTTTGCTCAAGGAAGGAAAGATATTGCGCCACGCGCTCATCGGCCTGCTTCTTCGCCGTCGCCGCATCCTTCGCCGCGACGTTCACTTCAATCGCTAAGGTGGCGATATCAGGCACAGCATCGACGCTTGCCGTACCGGAAGTCACGATGTGCGGGCCTTCCGGCAGTTCGCTTGCCTGCGCCGACATTGCACTTAAACCCACTAATGCCGCCAGGGCCATCACTTTGAACTTCACAGTCTCTCCTCCATATTGCAGTCATTGCCCTGATATACAGGGCGCATGCAGGCAAGCTTAGCGGATATCGGCCTGTTGTCCATCAGACAACGCTTAGTTGAAAAGCGCTTGCATATGCGCGACGCCTTCCCGCGCCAGTTGGAAGGCGATAAGCCACATCACCACCCCAACCAGAATGTTGATAATGCGTTGAGCTTTCACCGTACGCAGTCGAGGCGCAAGCCAGGCCGCCAGTAGCGCTAACCCAAAAAACCATAAGAACGACGCGCTAATCGTGCCGAGGGCGAACCAGCGCTTTGGCTCCATAGCCAGTTGTCCGCCGAGACTGCCCAACACGACAAACGTATCCAGATAAACGTGCGGGTTCAGCCACGTTACCGCCAGCATCGTAGCAATAATTTTCCAGCGCCCCTGCTTCATAACCTCGGCGCTGGCCAGCTCCAGATTACTGCTCATTGCCGTTTTCAGCGCGCCAAAACCGTACCATAACAAGAACGCAACCCCGCCCCATGTGACCAGCGCCAGCAGCCACGGCGACTGCATCAGCAACGCGCTACCGCCAAAAATACCGGCGCTAATCAGGACTAAATCACTTAACGCGCAAAGCAGCGCTATCATGAGGTGGTACTGGCGACGAATTCCCTGATTCATCACAAACGCATTTTGCGGGCCAAGCGGAAGGATCATGGCGGCGCCAAGGGCAAACCCTTGAAAATAATAAGATATCACGTTAACTACCCTGAGCTGTTTTTCTTAAAGGCAGACTATAGCGCGGGAATATTATTAGCGGAAATTGATAATTTTAATCACTAATAAGAAAAGCTAATGAAGAGACTGAATAACGGATGGCGGCTACGCTTATCCGCTCAATAACCAGAGAATACTGGAGGCGGATAAACGCAGCACCGGCAGGCAGCACGGGAGGAAAATTACTCCGCGGCGTTATCTTTCACGCGTTTAAAATTGACGTCCATCTGCGGGTACGGGAAGCTAATACCAGCGGCGTCGAATTCACGTTTAATACGTTCCAGCACGTCCCAGTAGACATTTTGCAGGTCGCTGCTTTTACTCCAGACACGCACCACAAAATTAATCGATGAGGCGCCCAGCTCATTCAAACGCACCGTCATTTCGCGATCTTTTAAAATACGATCGTCGGACTCGATAATCGTCGTGAGCAGCTGTTTCACCTGATCGATATCCGAATCGTAGGCCACCCCAATAATGAATTCGTTACGGCGAACCGGCTCACGAGAATAGTTGATAATATTTCCCGCGATAATTTTGCCATTCGGAATCACAATAATTTTGCCGTCTACCGCGCGCATTGTCGTGGAAAAGATTTGCACGTTCAGTACCGTACCGGCAACGCCGCCCAAATCGACATACTCACCGGCGCGGAACGGACGGAATATAACCAGCAATACCCCAGCCGCAAGGTTAGAAAGCGATCCCTGTAATGCCAGGCCAACGGCTAAACCAGCGGCGCCCAGTACGGCAATAACCGAGGCGGTTTGACCCCCCACGCGACCCAGAGCCGCAATCAGCGTAAAAGCGATAACCCCATAGCGCACCAGCGCAGAAAGAAAGTCGGCTACTGTCGCATCAATATGACGCGCACGCATCAGACGATTTACCGTATTGGAGATCACGCGCGCTACAATCAAGCCGATGATGATAATAGCGATAGCCGCAACAATATTCACAGCATAGCTGAGCAATAACGCCTGGTTGCGTACCAGCCAGGTGCCCGCACCATTTATGCTGTCGACAACATTCAAATCTTCCATTCAATATTCCTTGGTCATAGCAAAACAAGCAAATGAGATCATTCTCACGAAAAGAACTTTTTAAAGGTAAACAAAAACAGAGGAATATGCCATTTTTCGGCATCATCCCAAAACCAAAAAAGGCAGGTACACTGTGAGTTGGCCGGATGAAAGCGCTAACTAACGCCGCTCTCCGGAAATAACGATAAAAAAATGGCTTCCCGAGGGAAGCCATTTCAATCAGCAGACTATATTACAGAACGTCAATCGCGTTCAGTTCTTTAAATGCTTTTTCCAGACGAGCGATCATCGAAGTCTGGCCAGCACGCAGCCATACGCGCGGGTCATAGTATTTCTTGTTCGGCTGATCTTCGCCTTTCGGGTTGCCCAGCTGACCTTGCAGATACGCTTCGTTTTCTTTGTAGTAGTTCAGAACACCTTCCCAGGTTGCCCATTGGGTATCGGTATCGATGTTCATTTTCACTACGCCGTAGCTTACGGAGTCTTTGATTTCCTGAGCAGTAGAACCGGAACCACCGTGGAAAACGAAGTTCAGGCTGTTGTGCGGCAGGTTATGTTTCTTAGAAACATAGTCCTGAGAATCACGCAGAATGGTCGGGGTCAGAACCACGTTACCCGGCTTGTAAACGCCGTGTACGTTACCGAAGGAAGCGGCAATGGTGAAACGCGGGCTGATTTTGCTCAGCTCAGTGTACGCGTAATCAACGTCTTCCGGCTGGGTGTACAGGGCAGAAGCGTCCATGTGGCTGTTGTCCACGCCGTCTTCTTCGCCACCGGTGCAACCCAGTTCGATTTCCAGAGTCATGCCAATTTTGGACATGCGCGCCAGGTATTTGGAGCAGATTTCGATGTTTTCGTGCAGAGACTCTTCAGACAGGTCAATCATGTGAGAAGAGAACAGCGGTTTACCGGTAGCCGCAAAGTGTTTTTCACCCGCATCCAGCAGACCGTCGATCCACGGCAGCAGTTTCTTCGCGCAGTGGTCAGTGTGCAGGATAACCGGAACGCCATAATGTTCAGCCATCTGATGAACGTGATGCGCGCCAGAGATAGCGCCCAGGATTGCCGCGCCCTGAGGTACGTCAGTTTTCACGCCTTTACCCGCGATGAAGGACGCGCCGCCGTTGGAGAACTGAACGATGACCGGTGCTTTAACTTTTGCAGCGGTTTCCAGAACAGCGTTGATGGAATCAGTGCCCACGCAGTTAACTGCCGGCAGAGCAAAATTGTTTTCTTTTGCTACCTGGAACACTTTCTGTACGTCATCACCAGTGATCACGCCTGGTTTTACGAAATCAAAAATTTTAGACATGTTTCGTTGTCCTGTATCGTCGGGCTTTGGGAAAAAACACGGGCCGCCCTGAATGTCAGATCGGCGATAAATCAACGGGCAGGAATCCCTGCCCGTAACGATTACTTCTTAGCGCGCTCTTCGAGCATCGCTACGGCTGGCAGAACTTTACCTTCCACGAATTCGAGGAATGCGCCGCCGCCAGTAGAAATGTAGGAAATTTTGTCAGCAATGCCGAACAGGTCGATTGCCGCCAGGGTGTCGCCGCCGCCAGCGATGGAAAACGCTTCGCTATCAGCGATGGCATTCGCCACGATTTCAGTCCCTTTACGGAAGTTCGGGAACTCAAACACGCCAACCGGGCCGTTCCACAGAATGGTTTTGGCATTCTTGAGGATTTCAGCCAGCTGCTGAGCGGAAGCATCGCCGATATCCAGGATCTGCTCGTCTTCTTTCACGTCGTTAACGGATTTCAGAGTCGCCGGTGCGGTTTCGGAGAACTCGGTGGCAACGCGAACATCGGTCGGAACCGGGATATCGCAAGTGGTCAGCAGACGTTTTGCTTCGTCAACCAGGTCAGCTTCGTACAGGGATTTACCGACACTGTGGCCCTGAGCGGCAACGAAGGTGTTGGCGATACCGCCGCCGACAATCAGCTGGTCAGCGATTTTAGACAGGGAATCCAGAACGGTCAGTTTGGTAGATACTTTAGAACCACCAACGATAGCCACCATCGGACGAGCCGGTTCTTTCAGCGCTTTACCCAGCGCATCCAGTTCAGCGGCCAGCAGCGGGCCTGCGCACGCAACATCAGCAAATTTGCCGATACCGTGGGTAGAAGCCTGCGCGCGGTGCGCGGTACCAAAGGCGTCCATCACGAATACGTCACACAGGGCGGCGTATTTTTTAGACAGCGCTTCGTCGTCTTTCTTTTCGCCTTTGTTAAAGCGAACGTTTTCCAGAACCACCAGCTCACCTTCAGCCACGTCAACGCCGTCCAGGTAATCTTTGACCAGGCGAACCGGGTTAGACAGTTTGTCTTTCAGGTAGTTAACAACCGGCAGCAGAGAGAATTCTTCGTTGTACTCGCCTTCGGTAGGACGACCCAGGTGGGAAGTTACCATCACTTTCGCGCCCTGTTTCAGAGCCAGTTCAATGGTCGGCAGAGAGGCGCGGATACGCGCGTCGCTGGTCACTTTCCCTTCTTTAACAGGTACGTTCAGATCCGCACGGATAAAAACGCGTTTCCCGGCCAGATCCAGATCGGTCATCTTAATTACAGACATGGTGAATCCTCTCAATGATGCTTAAAGTTTTGTCGACGCTGACGCGTCGAGCCTGAAACCAACTGCGGCCATCGCTAACGTGGTGTCGAGCATCCTGTTAGCAAAGCCCCATTCATTATCGCACCAGACCAGCGTCTTGATCAGGTGGGCACCACTAACCCGGGTTTGCGTGCCATCAACAATGGCGCTGTGCGGGTCGTGGTTAAAATCTATCGAGACCAACGGTGATTCCGTATAGTCAACTATACCATGAAATGCACCTTGTGCTGCTTTTTGCAGCAACTGGTTGACTTCACTGGCTTTTACTGGTTTTTTCACCGTCACGCTTAAATCGATCGCCGTCACATTAATGGTTGGAACGCGCACGGCAATCGCCTCAAAACGATCGTTAAACTGCGGGAATATACGCGTAATGCCTGCCGCCAGTTTTGTATCTACCGGGATAATCGACTGGCTGGCCGCGCGCGTGCGCCGCAGATCGGAGTGATACGCGTCGATCACCTGCTGATCGTTCATCGCGGAGTGGATCGTCGTGACGGTACCAGACTCGATGCCGTAAGCATCATCCAACAATTTAATGACGGGAATTATGCAATTCGTGGTACAGGACGCGTTTGAGACAATACGATGTTCCGCACGCAGTTGGTTCTGGTTCACGCCAAAAACGACGGTGGCGTCAAGATCGTTGCTGCCCGGATGAGAAAAGAGCACTTTCTTCGCGCCAGCGGCAATATGCGCCTCGCCATGCTCCCGGTTGCCATATACGCCCGTACAATCCAACACGACATCCACGCCCAGTTCGCGCCACGGCAGATCCGCCAGCGTTCGTTCATGCAGAATACGAATGACATCGTCGCCGACAAAAAGCTGCTCGCGCTCGTGGCGAACCTCCCATGCAAAACGCCCGTGGCTGGTATCGTATTTCAACAAATGCGCCATGCCTGCGGCATCCGCCAGCTCGTTGATGGCCACCACGGTAATTTCCGCCCGACGTCCGGATTCATACAAAGCACGAACCACGTTACGCCCGATGCGACCAAAGCCATTAATCGCTATGCGTACGGTCATAGGTCTCCTGCAAGGCTATCCCGATTCAGATGAGGCTGACAGAGTAATGCAGCTCATCGTCGAGTAAAACCTCACCTGTCGCAAACTGCGACTGATTGGTTAATTGTCGAACATTTAATTAACTGAAACGCTTCAGCTAGAATAAGCGAAACGGGGAATAAAAGGAATGTTTGTCCAGTCGAAGAAGACAGTTATCTGACCTGCATCACATTTCATGGCCGCTTACGCTGCAATTTATTCCATATTTAAGAATCACCAGTACATCCGTCAGATCTTTTCATCGTCGCGTCACAAATACTGATTTATATCAGAAAGCGCTGTCGCCAGCGTCTATATTATCAGCGCCACGTCCGAGTCTCGGAGTCCTGTAACGATGACTGTATCTCACTACAACGCCTCTACAGCGCGCTTTTACGCGTTTCGTCTGCTTCCCGGCCAGGAAGTGTTTTCCCAATTACACGCCTTTGTGCAACAGAACCAATTACATGCCGCCTGGATTGCAGGGTGTACCGGCAGTCTGACCGACGTTGCGCTGCGTTATGCCGGGCAAGAGGCGACCACATCGCTCACCGGCACGTTTGAAGTTATCTCGCTAAACGGCACGCTTGAATTGACCGGCGAGCATCTGCATCTCGCGGTATCGGATCCCTACGGGGCCATGCTCGGCGGCCATATGATGCCAGGGTGTACCGTGCGTACCACGCTGGAGCTGGTTATCGGCGAGCTGCCAGCGCTGACGTTCAGCCGTCAACCGTGCGCCATTTCCGGTTATGACGAACTGCATATTTCTTCCCGTTAATTGACGACTCTTTAAGAGGTACTTTATGGCGCGTCGCCCGTTTTCCAGCCAGTCTCTGGTGCTGATTGTCATCGCTATTGCCATCAATATGATTGGCGGACAGCTTATTAGCATGTTGAAGCTGCCTATTTTTCTCGACTCGATCGGCACCTTAATTAGCGCGGTACTGTTAGGGCCGTTCATCGGCATGTTGACTGGGCTTCTGACCAACTTGCTGTGGGGGCTGCTTACCGATCCTATCGCTGCCGCGTTTGCCCCGGTAGCGATGGTTATCTGTCTGGTCGCCGGGTGGCTGGCGCGCGCAGGCTGGTTTCGTACCCTGCCCAAAGTGATCGTCAGCGGCGTCGTCATTACGTTAGCGGTGACGCTGGTCGCTGTACCGCTTCGTACCGCGCTTTTTGGCGGCGTTACCGGCAGCGGCGCTGATTTATTCGTCGCCTGGATGCATTCAATGGGCCAAAACCTGGTGGAGTCGGTCGCGATTACCGTCATAGGCGCTAATCTGGTCGATAAAATTCTGACGGCGATCATCGTTTGGGTGCTGTTGCGTCAGCTACCGTTACGTACGACACGGCATTTTCCTGCGATGTCAGCTGTACGCTAAATGCATCCGTTTACCTCGTTAACCTTATGGGCGCTGGCGACCTGCACCACGCTGCTACTCCCTGCGCAGACCGTGCTCCCGGTTTATAGCGCGGCGGCCTTCCTCTGTCTGCTGGCGCTGAAATCAACGCGGCGGCGGGCGAAGTATGTCGCCTGGCTGATGCTGTCTTTAGGGTTTGGGCTATGGCTGGTACATGGCGGTTGGCTAACGGAATGGATAAGCGGGCAGCCTCGCGATCCGCAGCGCTGGGTATATGCCGTTACGCTATGGCTACGTCTGCTGGCGATCGTGTCGACGTCGCAGCTATGGATGCAGTATGTGCCGGTTCAGCGGTTTATTCGCGCCCTGTTCGCTTCACGTCTGCCGCCCGGCATCGCTTACCTGTTCGCTGGCCCTCTGCTGGTCGTCGAACAGCTCAAACGACAACTGACGATCGTTCATGAAGCCCAGCGCGCGCGTGGCGTACCGCTGGATGAAGGCTGGTATCAGCGGCTACGGGCAATGCCTGCGCTGATCGTGCCGCTTACGCAAAATGCGCTTAACGATCTGACAATACGCGGCGCGGCGTTGGATATGCGGGGGTTTCGGCTGCATCGAGCCCGAACCACGCTGTGGGCGCCGAAAGATAGCATGTTACAACGGGTTGCGCGGTATGGCATGGTACTGCTAATACTGGCGGAAGCGGGAGTGTGGATATGGTTACGTTAGAGCAGTTTCGTTATCTTCCGTCCGATGCGACACGCCCGCCGGCATGTTTTGATTTCCACTATTCAACACCCGGAATAGTGGCGATAGTCGGCGATAACGGCAGCGGAAAAAGTACGCTGGCGCAACTGATGGCTGGCTGGTATCCGGATTATCTTCCCGGTGATATTGACGGCACAGGCTTACTGCTTGGCGTCCCTATCGGGCAGCTCCCGCTGGTAGAACAGTCGCCCACCATCCAGTTGGTGCAGCAATCGCCTTATTTACAGCTTTCCGGCTGTACCTTTAGCGTAGAGGAAGAGGTGGCGTTTGGCCCGGAGAATCTCGGCCTCCATGAAGCGGAAATTCTACGGCGCATTGACGAGGCGCTGACCCTGACAAACTGCCAGTCGTTACGCCATCGCCATCCCGGCACGCTCTCCGGCGGCGAAACGCAGCGGGTAGTAATTGCCAGCGCGCTTGCCATGCAGCCCAGACTGTTAATTCTTGATGAAGCCTTCAGTCGGCTGACGTCAGCGGCCACCGGGATGCTGCTGGAACGGCTACAACAGTGGGCGCTGGAACGTCATTCTCTCATTGTGCTTTTTGAGCGTAACCATTTTCCTTTTCTGACGCGATGCCAGCGGGTATGGCAATTGCGCGACGGAGCGCTAACCCCATTATGTTGACGTTAAATCAGGTCGCTTATCGCTGGCCGGATGCCGCAGCCGACTGTCTGCACGCTATCTCGCTTGAACTTCGTGACGGCGAATGGCTGGCGTTGACCGGCGATAACGGCGCGGGAAAATCAACACTGTTACGGATTATGGCCGGCCTGCTTTCCCCCACTTCCGGCTCGGTAACGCTTAATGGAGAGCCGATTGCGCAGCTTAAAAATCGTCAACGCGCCGCCGCTATCGGCGTACTCTTTCAGGAAGCGGAAAACCAGATTTTCCACAGCAATGTCGCGCAAGAGGTCGCTTTTGGGCTGAAACTACAACGCTTATCGGCAGAGGAAATTTCACGGCGCACGCAGGCCGCGCTGCGGTTATGCCAGCTAACGGACGTCGCCGAGGCGCACCCGCTTGATCTGCACGCCGCACAGCGCCGGATGGTGGCGGTCGCCAGTCTGGAGGCGATGGCGCCGCCTGTGTTATTGCTGGATGAACCCAGCCGGGATTTTGACGCCCACTGGCTAACCGTATTTGAACACTGGCTGGCGACATGCCGGGCACGGGGAACCAGCGTCGTGGCGATTAGCCATGACGCTGCGTTTACCCGGCGTCATTTTTCACGGGTGGTACGGCTGGAAAACGGCAGGTTGTCAAAGGGAGAATAAAAAACGGGTCGCCGAAGCGACCCGTTTTATGCCATATTAAGGATTACAGCAGTGCTTTCGCTTTGGCGATCACGTTGTCCACCGTGAAGCCAAACTCTTCAAACAACAGCTCTGCCGGGGCGGATTCACCGAAGGTGGTCATCCCGACAATAGCGCCGTTCAGGCCGACGTATTTGAACCAGTAGTCAGCGATACCCGCTTCAATCGCCACACGCGCAGAGACCGCCTTCGGCAGCACGGATTCACGGTAAGCCGCATCCTGCTTGTCGAACGCGTCGGTGGACGGCATGGAAACCACGCGCGCCTTCACGCCTTCGGCAGTCAGTTTTTCGTAAGCGGCAACCGCCAGCTCAACCTCTGAACCGGTCGCAATGAAGATAATCTGCGGCTGGCCCACACAATCTTTCAGTACGTAACCACCGCGGGCGATATTCGCCAGTTGCTCTTCAGTACGTTCCTGCTGCGCCAGGTTCTGACGGGAGAGGATCAGCGCGGTTGGGCCATCCTGACGCTCTACGCCATATTTCCACGCCACCGCGGATTCCACCTGGTCGCACGGACGCCATGTGGACATGTTCGGCGTTACGCGCAGGCTTGCCACCTGCTCGACCGGCTGGTGCGTCGGGCCATCTTCGCCCAGACCGATGGAGTCGTGGGTGTACACCATCACCTGACGTTGTTTCATCAACGCTGCCATACGCACTGCGTTACGGGCATATTCGACGAACATCAGGAAGGTGGAGGTGTACGGCAGGAAACCGCCGTGCAGGGCGATACCGTTGGCGATAGCGGTCATACCGAATTCGCGCACACCGTAATGAATGTAGTTACCTGCGGCATCTTCGTTAATCGCTTTCGAACCGGACCACAGGGTCAGGTTAGACGGTGCCAGGTCAGCGGAGCCGCCGAGGAATTCCGGCAACAGCGGACCGAAGGCTTCGATGGCATTCTGGGACGCTTTGCGGCTGGCGATTTTCGCCGGGTTAGCCTGCAGTTTAGCGATGAATTCATTCGCTTTCGCATCGAAGTCAGCCGGCATGTCGCCTTTCATACGACGAGTGAATTCAGCAGCCTCCTGCGGGAAGGCTTTCTCATAAGCCGCGAATTTCTCATTCCACGCAGACTCTTTCGCCTGGCCGGCTTCTTTCGCATCCCACTGGGCGTAGATTTCAGACGGGATTTCGAACGGCGCGTATTTCCAGCCCAACTGTTCGCGGGTCAGCGCGATTTCCGCGTCGCCCAGCGGCGCGCCGTGGGAATCGTGGGTACCCTGTTTGTTCGGCGAACCGAAACCGATGATGGTTTTGCACATCAGCAGAGACGGTTTGTCAGTCACGGCGCGAGCTTCTTCCGTGGCGCGTTTAATGGCGTCAGCATCGTGACCGTCAATGCCACGGATAACGTGCCAGCCGTAGGCTTCAAAACGTTTCGCGGTGTCATCGGTGAACCAGCCTTCAACGTGACCATCGATAGAGATACCGTTGTCATCATAGAACGCGATCAGTTTGCCCAGTTTCAGAGTACCAGCCAGAGAGCACACTTCATGAGAAATGCCTTCCATCATGCAGCCGTCGCCCATAAAGACGTAGGTGAAGTGGTCAACGATGTCGTGGCCAGGACGGTTAAACTGCGCCGCCAGAGTTTTCTCGGCAATCGCCATCCCGACGGCGTTGGCAATACCCTGCCCCAGCGGGCCAGTAGTGGTTTCAACGCCAGCGGTGTAGCTCACTTCCGGGTGACCCGGGGTTTTTGAATGTAGCTGACGGAAATTCTGCAGTTCGGACATCGGCAGGTCATAGCCGGTGAGGTGCAGCAGGCTGTAAATCAGCATTGAGCCGTGGCCATTGGACAGCACAAAGCGGTCGCGGTCGGCCCAGGACGGGTTGGTCGGGTTGTGGTTCAGGAAATCACGCCACAGGACTTCGGCAATGTCAGCCATACCCATCGGGGCACCCGGGTGACCGGATTTGGCTTTCTGTACTGCGTCCATGCTCAGCGCACGAATAGCATTGGCAAGCTCTTTACGTGAGGACATTTTGACTCCAGATCGGATGTTGAAAGGCCATGCCCGTAACGACTTGACGACAGCGCGTTTTGGGCTACGCCGGAAAATTTGCCAACAATTTACCCCAAGCCGCGCGTCATGTACATGGAACATCCTTTTACCGCTTCAGAAATCTCCGGATCGTGCTCGCATGTTGCGCAATTAGCTAACTTGCCTGCCACGCTTTTCTTTATACTTAACCCAAGCGCTAATTCATCTGCAACGGGCGCATTTCAAAATAATATTAATTCGTATGGAAGAGAAAAATGAAAATTCGCGCTTTACTGCTTGCTTTGGGCATGGCGACGGTGCTGACCGGTTGCCAGAATATGGACTCTAATGGACTGCTTTCTTCGGGCGCTGAAGCTTTTCAGGCCTATACGTTAAGCGATGCGCAGGTAAAAGCGTTGAGCGATCAATCCTGTCAAGAGCTCGACAGCAAAGCGAAAATCGCGCCGGCGAGCAGCGAATACACTAAACGACTGACAAAAATTGCCGCCGCGCTGGGGGATAACATTAACGGCCAGCCGGTGAACTATAAGGTTTACGAGACGAAAGACGTCAACGCGTTTGCCATGGCGAACGGTTGTATTCGCGTCTACAGCGGACTGATGGATATGATGACCGACAACGAAGTTGAAGCCGTGATCGGCCATGAAATGGGCCATGTCGCGCTGGGTCATGTAAAGAAAGGGATGCAGGTCGCGCTGGGCACTAACGCCGTTCGTGTTGCGGCGGCATCGGCAGGAGGCGTAGTCGTCAGCCTGTCGCAATCACAGCTTGGCGATCTTGGCGAAAAACTGGTGAACTCGCAGTTCTCCCAGCGTCAGGAGTCCGAAGCGGATGATTATTCTTACGATCTGTTGCGCAAACGCGGTATCAGTCCGGCAGGACTCGCCACCAGCTTTGAGAAACTGGCAAAACTGGAAGCGGGTCGTCAAAGCTCAATGTTCGACGATCACCCGGCGTCCGCCGCACGCGCACAGCATGTGCGCGATCGTATGAGCGCAGACGGGATCAAATAATCCCCGAACAGTGCCGGATGGCGGCGTGAACGCCTTATCCGGCCTACAAGCATCAATCAGCTGTAGGCCGGATAAGCGCAGCGCCATCCGGCAAAACAATTTACTCGCCCTTCTTCGCCGCCTGGATATAGAGCATTTCTAATGCCAGCGTCGCGGCCGCCAGAGCGGTGATCTCCGACTGATCGTAAGCCGGCGCGACTTCCACTACATCCATACCGACAATGTTCAGATCTTTCAGACCGCGTACCAGTTTAATGGCGCGATCGGAGGTCAAACCGCCGATCACCGGCGTACCGGTGCCAGGCGCAAACGCCGGGTCCAGACAGTCGATATCAAAGGTCAGATAGACCGGCATATCGCCGACGATCTGTTTCACCTGAGCGAGGATATCATCCACGCCGCGATCGTTGACCTGGCAGGCATCCAGCACGGTAAAGCCATTGTCTTTGTCAAACTCAGTACGAATACCGATCTGTACCGAATGATGCGGATCGATCAGGCCTTCTTTCGGCGCGGTGTAAAACATCGTGCCGTGATCGAATTCGCAGCCGTTAGCGTAGGTATCGGTATGCGCATCAAAATGTACCAGCGCCATTTTGCCAAAATGTTTCGCGTGGGCGCGCAGCAGCGGCAGCGTGACGAAGTGGTCGCCGCCGAAAGAGAGCATACGCTTGCCTGCAGACAGCAGTTTTTCAGCGTGCGCCTGTAATTTTTCACTCATCTCACGGGCATCGCCAAACGCATACACCAAATCGCCGCAGTCCACGACGTTCAGGCGCTCGCGCATGTCAAAATTCCACGGGAAACGGTGATGTTCCCAGGCGAGGTTGGTCGACACCTGACGGATCGCCGCCGGGCCATGACGACCGCCAGCGCGACCGGACGTTGCCATATCAAACGGTACGCCAGTGATCACCCAGTCGGCATCGCTGTCATACGGCTGGAAGTTCATTGGCAGACGTAAAAAACCAAACGCATTAGAAACCAGTGAGTTATCGTACTGATGACCTAAGGTGCTCATGGCAAAAACCTCTTCTTAGTCAATATAAAAAAACCCTCCCGCGTCGTTAGGCCCGACGAGGAAGGGTTTGAATTTGTTTACGGCTCAAAGTTTACTCTGACAGACCGCATTATTGAAGTCAGTTTAGCCAGGTACAGTAGACAACGCCCGAAAAAAATATATATCCAGCGCAAATCAGTAGGCTCATACGTCATCGCGGCCAGTTAAGAGGCCTTAGGGATTTGCCGCTGTAAAAACTCAAGCACTAATGCGTAAAACAGCGGTGTTTTTCCTGGCGTCTGGAAAATGGCGTGACCGCTACCGGGAATGAGGGTCATCTCCGCCTGAGGCAGCAGCCGGTACAGCTCGGTAACTTCTTCAACGGTGAAAAATTCATCCCGGTCGCCGTCCAGTAATAGCACAGGAATGTGGATTTTTTTCACCTCTTCTTCCGTCAGCGATGTGGGCGTTGTCCACATTGGCCAGACACCTTTGAGGAACGTGCGCCAGTAGTCTTTTTGCTCTGGATGATGCATGTTCTGATAAAATTTAACCATCCCGGGCGCATCCGAAGCCATTTTATCCAGATCGCGATCCGTCAATTGCCCCTGAGGCATTCCTTTACCATAAAAAATTTCCATCCCCTGCATGTAATGGGCCGTAGCAAAGCGATGCGTTGCGCCGCCGACGATAGCAGCGCGCGCTAGATCCGGGTATCGGCTGGTTAACTTCAGAACGACCATGCCGCCATCGCTGTAACCCATCACCAGCGGTTTTTCCAGCTTCAGCGCTTTAACAAAAGCCGCCATATCTTCCGTCATCAGATCATAGCTAAACGTTCCTTGCGGGTTATTGGTTAATCCATGTCCACGACTGTCCGGCATGATGACGCGAAAATATCGAGATGCCTCTTTCGCTAATCCCTGCCAACTTTTCGCCGTCAGACCACCACCGTGAATCAACAGCAGCGGAGGCCCCTCGCCCTCTTCAACGTAATGAATTTTGATACCATTCGCTTCCACAAATTTATCTTTGTCCATCGTTGTTGCTGAAGCATTTATTAAAAATATAATATTGATAATAAAAATAAATGCTAATTTAAAAATATGATTCATAACACCTCGCCAATCACTTTCCGTGTAAAAGACCATATTATTCAGATTGAACAAAAATAACATCAAAATCGATTTGTATCATTTTCACTTATTTACCGGGGAGACCCCGCATCCTCTTTTTACAGAACGTAAAAAGCCTTTCCGCGATTAGCCTCAACGCGAAAAGGCTCTGAAGTCAGAAAAGTGCCACCTTATTCATTCTGGCTGTAATTCAGGATGACTTGAAGGTCTCTTCCTGAATTGCATTTAGCGCTTTCTTTATTCCTTCGCCTGACAAGACTAGCTTGACTCGCTAAATGCCGTGGCCGGAATTTTCACAATCGCTTTTTTAACCGGCGCAGGTTTACCACGCGTACAAAGCGGACGGTGGACCTGGTTGGGATAAAAAAGCGCGAAATCGCCAGGATTTAATGTAACGAACTGCTCATTAGCGACACATTCAGGAAAGATGATGTCATCAGGAAGATGCTCAAGCTCCTTTATCCTGGTATCAATTTTGTTGGAATAGCCAATCTCCTCATAACCGCTTAGTAAAATCTGAACATCGATATATTTTTTATGAAGTTCAGCTTTGCGGTTTAACGAAGAGTGTGTTTCTCCTTCGCTTATCATAAGAAATGACTCCGGGAAAGAAAGTTCATATCTACCAGCAGGCTGATCTTCAGCTATCTTCACCGCTTCGATGATAAGTTTTTTAATAATGTGGTTAACGTAAGGTAATAAAGTAAGCTGCTCTATATTTCCATATAGCATACTATAGTTATCCTAAATAATGGTCGTGATTATAATTATCAGCCAATCAGGTACTGGTAAATACCCTCAGCCACAGGAATACCTTCTTTTAAACATTTTTCTTTATAGGCGATTTGCGGATCGTTTGGCGCCAGCACTTTATCAACACCGGGCATCGGTTTTACAGCCCTTAGCTCATTGACCATTGTGCTCATTATTGAGGAAAACAGCGGATTGCCCAACATCTGCGGATCAATAACGATAACCAGACTCGCTAACTTGCGCATCTTGTCATAGTCGCCATACATCCGAACAATATGGTTGCTAAAGTTTGCCCCCATCAGGACGCCCGTGAGCGCATCAATCGCCAGGGCAATACCAGAACCTTTGTGTCCGCCAAAGGGCAGCAGATTTTCAATTTTATGCGGATCGGTAGTGATATGTCCCTCTTTATCCAGCGCCAGGCCATGACCTATTGGTTTCCCGGTTTCTTTGGCGTGCAGAATTTTACCAAACGCAATGGCGCTGGTCGCCATATCGACGATCATCGGGTGGCTGTCTTTAACGGGGAAGCCAAAGGCGATTGGGTTAGTCCCCAGAAAGCGCTCCGCGCCGCCATACGGCGCAACGCAGGTATCCGTTTGCGTCATGGCGATAGCCACCATTCCCTGGATTGTCGCCTGCTCAATGAACCACGAGAGCGCGCCGCAGTGGGACGTATTTTTGACGCTGACGAAGCCCAGCCCCGTCTCTCTCGCCAGACTAATAGCGTGATCTGTCGCCTTTATCAGCGCGCAGTGTCCCATTCCATCATCAGAGTCCAGAATAGCGACAGAAGGCGAAATCTGTTCAATGCTGAATGTTGCTTTTGGATTGTACCCGCCTGCGTTCAGGCGGGTACAATAGTGCTCTACGCGAATAACGCCGTGGGAGTGAACGCCGGTGATATCGGCATGAACCAAAACGTCGGCTACCTGCTGCGCCGTTTGCGCGTCAAGACCCGCCTGGGTGAGTTTATTAAACGCCAGCGCTTTCAATTCATTTTCTTTGACTAATATTGTTGACATAACTATCCCGCTATTAAAATTTGATAACGCCTTTAACCAATTTTTTGTTTTCTACCACGTTCTTCTGGTACTGGTTGCCGAACGTATAGAAATCGAATTCCTGGTTTTTCATCATTGTTTCGCTAATAGCGCCCTGAGCCATTAGCTCAATGACACATTCGAAGTCTTCCCGCGTCGCGTTACGACTGCTCAATAGCGTGCTCTCTTTTTTATGGAAGGTCGGATCGTCAATGACGAGCTCGCCGATATATAGCCCGATGAAGACGATTTTTCCGCCGTGACGAATCAGATCGACAGCGCGGCTCATGGAGGATTTATTGCCGGTGGCATCAAGCACAGTGCCGGCTAATTCACCGGAGAAACAGGCTTTCAGCGCATCAATATAGTCGTCTGACGACGGATCGAGCGTTGCAACGCCTACCTTTTCGGCTACCAGACGACGGCGTTCGGCGTCAATATCAGCTACCGCGACGCGAGCGCCTTTGGCTTTTGCTATCGCGGCGGCGGCCAGCCCAATCGGCCCGGCGCCGACCACCAAAATGTTTTGCTGCGGCTTCACGTCAGCGCGGCGTACTGCATGGGCGCTGATGGCGAAACACTCAACCAGCGCGCCCGCGCTGTCGGTGAGGTTATCCGACAGTTCAACCAGATTTTGTTCACGAACGGCCAGATATTCGCTAAAGCCGCCGTCCTGGTGAACGCCATACAGCGAGACGTTCTCACAGCAGTTGGTTTTTCCTTCCCGGCAGGCTGCGCAAGCGCCGCAAGGAATACAGGGAATAACGCTATAGCGTTGGCCGACCTTCGCCGTGCTGCACGATTTACCCAACATTTCCGCCACGCCGCAAATTTCATGACCCAGCACGCGCGGATAGGCAAAAAAGGGCTGGCGACCGGCAAACGCATGGATATCGGTGCCGCAAATACCAACCGCTTTAATTTTTAACAGTACTTCATCGTCTTTTAAATGAGGAATATCTCTTTCAATGTATTCAATATTTCCCGGATTATTACAAATAAGCGTTTTCATACTTAACCCTTTGAAGATAAACGGTGAATGGTGGCCGTGACGCCATGTAATTCAATATGGTTAAAGGCCTTCTGAATGTCGTTTAAAAAGTCTGCGTTGTCGCTGGCCAGCGTTCCAAAGATGCTATTTATCTGCAGCAAAGACAGCGCTTGTTCCCATCGCGCGTTTTTATTTTTAATAGCCGCATTGAAGGTATCATTGAGCGGGTCGGCCACACTCAGCCCCTGAGAGAGCGTATTAATGACGTAATGGAGCCAGCCCGCAATCAGCGTCGCTAACGCCCTGCCCTTAACGCCGCGCGCCTGGAGCGTCAGATAAGGATCGACGGCCCGCTAAGGCAGCTTCTGAGAACCGTCCATCGCAATCTGTCCGGTCTTATGTTTAATGTTCGGGTTGCTGAATCGCTCAATGAGCAACTGCGCATATTGATGTACATCTACCGCCAAATTCGGGCGCAGCGATTTTGCCTGCTCTTCCGTCATTAAATGATGTACGGCGGTTTTAAAAGCGTCGTCTTCCATGCACTGATAGATAAACTCATATCCGGCCAGGCTGCCGTTATAGGCGAGAAACGAATGGCTGCCATTCAGCATACGAAGTTTCATTTCTTCATAGGGAAGCACGTCCGAGACGAACATCGCCCCTGCTTTATCCCAGTCAGGACGACCGGCAACGAAATTATCTTCGATAACCCACTGACGGAAATCCTCGCATACGATGCCGCAGGGATCGGCAAAACCGATCTGGTCTTTAATCATGTCAAATTGCTCTGGCGTCATTGCCGGCACGATGCGATCGACCATGGTGCCAGGAAAGGTGACATGCTTCGCTATCCAGGCCGCCAGTTGCGGATCGAGATTATCGGCAAACGTAACGATCGCCGTTTTGGTCAAATGACCGTTTTCCGGAATGTTATCGCACGACAGTACACTAAACGGGGGAAGCCCTTGCTGGCGGCGTATCCGTAGCGCTTCGACGATCAGTCCGAGTGCTGACCGGGGATGTTCAGGATCGGCAAGATCGTGTTTGATGAGCGGATGGCTGAGATCGAGCGTTCTGGACCGCGGATCGGTGCAGTAACCTTTTTCCGTTATCGTCAACGAAACAATTTTTACCTGCGGCTCAGTCAGCTTCTCGATCGCCGCCTGAATACCTGACTTCGGCGTATGCAACGCGCCGGTGACGGTACGAACCAGGCGACTGTTGATGGCGCTGGCTGACGTTTCCACCACTGAAAACAGCCCCTCTTGCGCATTTAGCGCATCCACCAGCTCCGCATCGCCGAACAGATTTAGTTCAAAAATCCCCCAGCGGTTGCCGGTTATCTCATTCGTGAGATCGTTATAAACAGCCTGGTGACCACGGTGAAAGGCGCCAAATCCAATATGTACGATGTTGGCTTCCATTCCCTGACGTGAATAAGTTGTTTTGAATTGGTGCCTTGCGGCGTCTAACTGACGAGCTATGGTGTCCATAAATTTTTCCCACTCCTGTTTTGTTTACCAATTCTGCTTAAACACCATACCAAAATCCGTGAATATGATCACAATTACGGCACCAGATTCTTCCCACCGGTATGCTGACTAATAACTAATGAATAAAAATAATTTATTTATCAATTACTTATAAAATACACTTCTCAGGATAAATTTTACGATTCACAAAAGCGTGATTTTGATTAGAAAAATCGGCCACGAATTGGCATACCACCCATACAATCCAAAATCATTAAACACCATGAAAAACAATATTTTATTGAATAACACGCCCGCTGCGAGCGTATATGCCACGCATGATTGGTTCAATAATTATCCGAAATACAGCAAACCAAAACTGATAATTTGTCTAGTGAATTAATGAACTCAATTTATTATCAGCATCAACGTTAACCTAAGAACATCAGTTACGGTTTTGATCATCCGGGTCGCTGCTAAAGCGATGAGGAGTAAGCCGCCTTTAGACGTAATTGGCAAATTAATCCATTGATTGAACACAGGAAAAAATTGATGAAGACGCAGATTAGGTACGTTGAAACAAAGCTTTCAAAGCCCCTCTGGCCGAGGTCTTAGTTGACGCGAAACATGGCATAATAGCCATTTCGAACTGGTAACCACGACGATTACGCTGGAAGACGGTTCAACTGGCACCGGATATTCCTATACCGGCGGAAAGGGTGGGTATGCAATTAAAGCGATGATCGACCACGATCTTGCCCCGGAACTGTCAGGGAAAGAGGCGCTGCGATTGACGATATCTATGACTTTATGGAATAGCATATTCACTATGTGGGTCGCGGAGGCATCGCATCGTTTGCGATGTCTGCGGTGGATATCGCCCTTTGGGATTTGAAAGGCAAACGTGAAAAACTGCCGCTGTGGAAAATGGCTGGTTGAAGGCGGCGCGTCTGTCGACGAATGGCGGTCGTTTGGTATGCTCGCTCGGTATGCAGGAATTACACGTCAGACTGGTTTCCGCATTCGAGACTGGCTGACTGGAGGTTCACAGTTTCCCGATCGATCAATATACCAAACATCCGCTGGTGGTCGACAATTATCGCGCCGTGGCACCGGACACCTACGGCATTGGCGTAGAGTTTGACTGGGATAAGCTGAGCGTTTACGAAGCCTGATTCCCTCTCTCCGGGTTTGTTTTTGGCGGCAGGCCCGGTTAATCGCTGACAAAAATGTCATCCGCCTGAAAATAGCCGTCAGGTGGCGAAGAAAAAATCATCAAAATCTTCCAGCGAATCATCCTGTTGGAAGATTTTTACCAGCTCATTTTTACTGTTTTCAAGATGGGTCCACGAAGCCTGTCTGGCCTGCTCAGCATCGCGTTTTTGCAATGCAAGGAAGATACTACGGTGATCTTCCACCCATTTCATTCTTAACTCTTTCTTATGTAAATACTTATAGTTTAACTGCTTCCAGCGCGGATTTTCGGTCCTGACAGCCCGCCACAGCTCGGCAGATTGTTTCATTAATACACGATTTTGCGTGGATTCCGCGATGATATTGTGGAACTGGCGATCCAGTTCTTCAAATTTGTCGCTGTCGCCGCCAATCTGCTTTTCCTGCTGCTCAATAATACGTTTAAGCTGCTTAAGCTCATTAAATCTGATTTGCGTAGCGGCAAAACCGGTGATGTTACTTTCGATAACCTGCCGGGCCTGTAGCAATTCAAAGGGGCCAATGTCTGAGTAAGGCAAGAGCGCTTTTTGATTGATTTTTTCCAGACTATCAATAAAGTAAGTGCCTGCGCCTTGCTTAACCTCTACCATCCCCTTCAGCTCAAGCATAATAATCGCCTCACGAATCGTCGTGCGGCTGGTTTGAAAACGCTCGCTGAGTTCTCTCTCCGCCGGAAGTCGCTCGCCAGCTTTAAATACCCCTGAATAGAGTAGTTCTTCTATTCGCAGCCCTATATCAAAATAGCGCCGCTTGGTTAAAATTTGTTCCATGCACATACCTATGTAGACAGCAATTGCTCCACTTGAGGGTAGTGTAAACAAATCCTAATGTTTATGGTAAACAATTTCCCTGCCAGAGAGTGGTCGTTTCTTTCCCGCAACCTACGGCTATGCGCGTCACACAGTCCTTCCCCACCAGACTCGGCAGGAAAGGCGCTGATTCCCGTAACGCATATTTGACGTTTGATGGCGGGTTTATTTGCGGCAGGGCGGCGGCGCATACCCGTTATTGTCCGCCGGGAAAGCCTGTGAGGAACAAGGTGGTAGCGTATTTGTTGCTTTACCCTGCAATGCAAAAGCGGCAAAGCCGATGACGCCGATGTTGCGTACATCGCCCTGCGCGGAGTGGGCCGCATAAGCGTCAGCTACGTCGGCGAACTGGAATGCCGCCTCAGTGTGTTTATCTTTGCGAAACCCTTTAATCGCCAGTGAATCGCCGGCGTTAACAATATAGCCATGATGATTCAGCGAGCCTGCTTTTCCGTTCAACACGTCCAGGCCATCAACCGTTGCGACGATTTCGTAATTGGTATCATGACTGTAATTACGAATATATAACTGATAGTTCATCCCTGATCTTGCAGGAATACTATATTGCCATTGTCCCATTGATGCGTTGTAGCGACGAGTAATTGGAATTGAATTAAAATTAGCGTCGCGCACAGCATATTCAAGATCGCTGATACGTATACTATAAACTTTATCGTAACCTGACGGATATTGAGTGGAGTAATTTATTACCACCATTTCGGCAGGTTCTCGATCGGCACGTTCTACCGAAACGCTTTGTACCGATGAATGCACGTCGCCGCCCCAGGCGGTGCCGACGTCGGATGAAGAGCCATTATTAGATTGCATTCCGCTGGAACAACCGCCTAACAGCAAAAACAAGCCAACAATGACGGCATTAAATTTAAATTTGCTCATACTTAACCCCCTTTTTAATTATTAGGGGGATTGTAGGCCCATAAAATTACATAGAGAAGCGGCACCGCTGATAATTAAGAATTTATAAAATATAAAAGGGTCGATTTAAATAATTAAATCGACCCACAAGCGGAATACTCTTAATTACTCATCTTCAAGATAAGTATAACCGTACAGTCCCGCTTCAAATTCCTCAAGGAACTGCTGCTGCAACGCATCGTCCAGATCCGTCTGTTTTACCTGGTCGCGGAAATGCGTTAACAGCGTTTTCGGGTCCAGTTGTACATATTGCAGCATATCCGCAACAGTGTCGCCTTCGTCCGACAGCTCAACCTCGACGCTACCATCCGGGAAGACAAACACGTCAACCGCTTCAGTATCGCCAAACAGGTTGTGCATGTTACCGAGGATCTCCTGATAGGCGCCGACCATAAAGAAGCCGAGCATCGGCGGATTCTCTGGATCATATTCCGGCATCGGCATCGTCGTGGCGATACCGTCGCCATCGATATAGTGGTCGATAGCTCCATCGGAATCACAGGTTATATCCAATAGCACGGCACGACGCTCCGGCACCTGATCTAACCCTTCCAGCGGCAGTACCGGGAAGAGCTGATCGATTCCCCACGCGTCCGGCATTGACTGGAACAGCGAGAAGTTGACGTACATTTTGTCCGCCATTCGCTCTTGCAGTTCGTCGATAATCGGACGATGCGCACGGTTTTGCGGGTCCAGTTGCTTCTGCACTTCATGGCACATGCTGAGATAAAGTTGCTCCGCCCAGGCGCGCTCCTGCAAACTAAACGCGCCGGAAGAGTAGCCGATATGAATATCGTGCAGATCCATTTGGCTATCATGCAGCCATTCACGCAGCGAGCGGCGAGTGCCAGGCTTATGCATCTCCTGCCAGGTTTCCCACAGATTTTGCAGCGCGCGCGGCGCATCTTCAGCAGGGGCAGTCGGATCCGTGTATTCGTTACGCTCCACGCCGATAATGTTAGAGACCAGTACCGTATGGTGCGCAGTGACGGCGCGGCCAGACTCGGTAATCACCGTCGGATGCGGTAAACCATGCTCTTCGCAGGCATCGCCAATCGCCCAGATGATGTTATTGGCATATTCGTTCAGGCCATAGTTCACCGAACAGTCTGACTGCGAACGGGTACCTTCATAATCCACGCCCAGACCGCCGCCCACGTCGAAGCACTGGATATTCACGCCCAGCTTATGCAGCTCAACATAGAAACGCGCGGACTCGCGCACGCCGGTCGCGATATCGCGAATGTTCGCCATCTGCGATCCCAGGTGGAAGTGCAACAGTTGCAGACTGTCCAGACGCCCGGCGTCACGCAGGGTCTCCACCAGTTGCAGCACCTGGGTCGCCGCCAGGCCGAATTTTGATTTTTCGCCGCCGGAGGATTGCCACTTACCGGACCCCTGAGAGGCCAGACGCGCACGCACGCCCAGGCGAGGAACCACATTCAGGCGCTCAGCTTCTTCCAGCACAATCGCGATTTCAGACATCTTTTCGATGACCAGATAAACCTTATGGCCCATCTTCTCGCCAATCAGCGCCAGCCGAATGTATTCACGGTCTTTATAACCATTACAGACGATCACGCTACGGGTCATGCCGGCATGCGCCAGCACCGCCATCAATTCCGCTTTTGACCCCGCTTCCAGCCCCAACGGTTCACCGGAATGGATAAGGGACTCGATCACGCGGCGATGCTGATTGACCTTAATCGGATAAACGAGGAAGTAGTCGCCGTTATAACCGTAAGATTCACGCGCACGCTTAAACGCCGCGTTAATTGAACGCAAACGGTGTTGCAGGATCTGCGGGAAGCAGAACAGCGCCGGCAGACGCTGGCCTTGCGCTTCGCGCGCTTTCACCAGTTTGGCAAGATCGACACGCGCTTCCGGTACGTCGGGATCGGGGCATACGCTGATATGGCCCAGCTCGTTGACGTCGTAGTAGTTATTGCCCCACCAGGCAATATTGTAAGTGCGCAGCATCTTGCTGGCTTCCTGGGAGCTCATTGCAACCTCCTGCATGGAGCGTAGTACACCCTGTTCGCCTGCTGACGAAGGCGAACCCATAGACATGTCGTCAGACATAGCGAACCTCAATTTTTATTAGCAAGTGTAAAACAGTTGACTACTATCGCAATCCGAAGACGCGATAACAACCCATAGACAAGCGGATTTTCCAGCAGATAGCGCTGATGCTCCGCCTGCGCGACCGGTTTCTTTTTCATATCATTGTAAACACGTAACCGAACTCACAGATAACGGTTCGGCGAAACCACGAGAAAACTCTTGCGTTAACAAGAGCGCCCTTGTTCAGTCTTCAGCGCCATTGCCGGCTCTGGAATCCTGAGAAGCGCCGAGATGGGTATAACATCGGCAGGTATGCAAAGCAGAGATGCAGATTGCGGGGGACATGCGCGCACCAGAACGATGCGACAGATTCAGCAGAATACAACGGTTCATTATCTCGTATCACCTCCACGGCCGCCTCGTAAGACGAACCCACAAGCCAAAGCAACGTTTTAACCCGGCTGGAAGTGGCGACACGAAGAAAACGTCGTGTGCTTTTGTATGAGCCGCGCGTCGCGTTTTATACCCAGAACGCAGAAAAAAAGCAAAGCATAAATGCGCATAATGTCAGCATTATCAGAAACGTTTACCGCCTGATTTTGACCGACATTGCGACGGCCTTCAAAAAAAGCTGGAAATTGGGCGAAGAAGTGACCTAAAATAGCCGTCCAGATGTTAATCCATCCATACTGATTAACACTCAGACTGCCAGTGTCAGCAACCTTCAGACTCATGGTAGAATATTCTGTCATGACTATTCCGCACAACAGTTTGAGCTAACTAAATTCTCCTTAGGTGAAATTAAATATGGCAAAACACCTTTTTACGTCTGAGTCCGTATCAGAAGGGCATCCTGACAAAATCGCAGACCAAATCTCTGATGCCGTGTTGGACGCTATCCTGCAACAGGATCCGAAAGCACGCGTCGCCTGTGAAACCTACGTTAAAACCGGCATGGTTTTAGTTGGCGGTGAGATCACCACCAGCGCCTGGGTCGATATCGAAGAGATTACCCGTAATACGGTGCGCGAAATTGGCTATGTGCATTCCGACATGGGCTTTGACGCCAACTCTTGCGCGGTACTGAGCGCAATTGGCAAACAGTCTCCGGATATCAACCAGGGCGTTGACCGCGCAGACCCGCTGGAACAAGGCGCGGGCGACCAGGGCCTGATGTTTGGCTACGCGACAAATGAAACCGACGTACTGATGCCTGCGCCAATCACCTACGCGCACCGTCTGGTACAGCGTCAGGCTGAAGTGCGTAAAAATGGCACCCTGCCATGGTTGCGTCCGGATGCAAAAAGCCAGGTCACTTTCCAGTATGACGACGGCAAAATCGTCGGTATCGACGCCGTGGTTCTCTCTACGCAGCACGCAGAAGATATCGACCAAAAATCGCTGCAAGAAGCGGTGATGGAAGAGATCATCAAACCCATTCTGCCGTCTGAATGGTTAAATACGTCCACTAAGTTTTTTATCAACCCAACCGGGCGTTTTGTTATCGGCGGCCCGATGGGCGATTGCGGTCTGACCGGTCGTAAGATCATCGTTGATACCTACGGCGGTATGGCGCGTCACGGCGGCGGCGCCTTCTCCGGTAAAGATCCGTCTAAAGTTGACCGTTCTGCAGCTTACGCTGCGCGTTATGTCGCGAAAAACATCGTGGCGGCAGGTCTGGCGGATCGCTGTGAAATCCAGGTCTCCTACGCTATCGGCGTAGCGGAGCCGACGTCCATCATGGTGGAAACGTTCGGTACTGAAAAAGTGCCTGCTGAACAGTTGATTCTGCTGGTGCGCGAATTCTTCGACCTGCGCCCGTACGGCTTGATTCAGATGCTGGATCTGCTGCACCCGATCTACAAAGAAACTGCGGCTTACGGCCACTTCGGTCGCGAAAACTTCCCATGGGAAAAAACCGACAAAGCGCAACTGCTGCGCGATGCTGCCGGTCTGAAATAATCGCCCGCGCCTGACGCTGTTTTTCAGTCAGGGAAACCATACCGTACTTATCAAGGCCAGCGCTCTGCTGGCCTTTATCATTGCTGATACACGCAACGTTATCAGATATTCCAGCGTGAATTTATACTGACCTTTTTGTGATGCGCAGCACAATCCACTCTCCCCTTTCGTTTCTTCGACTACACTTTTTATCATTCAGTTTCAGTCATCATGAAAGCGGTTACATTCATTTTCATTAAGAACTGACTACATCACTATCGGTATGCTAATTCTGCGATGAAAATATTACATAATTTTTCAACTTTGTCTGAATACCAGGCGATTGATATGGTTATAAGATTATTAAAACTATTATTTTTCAGATAATTAAATAATCACCGAGATAAATAGTAGTGTAAACGATTACACCATTGTGATTAGCCTCACATCTTTTTACGGCGTACTCACCTACTCTTAACATCGATAAAATTGCTAACCCAACCGGAGGGCATAATGCCTGACAATAAAAAACAAGGGCATTCCAACAAGGCCATGACATTTTTTGTCTGCTTTCTTGCAGCCCTGGCAGGATTACTTTTTGGCCTGGATATCGGCGTTATCGCCGGTGCTTTACCCTTCATTACCGACGAGTTTCAGATTACCGCACACACTCAGGAATGGGTGGTCAGCTCCATGATGTTTGGCGCTGCCGTCGGCGCTGTCGGCAGCGGCTGGCTCTCCTTTAAGCTGGGTCGTAAAAAAAGCCTGATGATCGGCGCTATCCTGTTCGTCGCCGGTTCGCTGTTCTCCGCTGCGGCGCCTAACGTTGAAGTCCTGATTATTTCTCGCGTGCTGCTGGGTCTGGCCGTCGGCGTCGCTTCCTACACTGCACCGTTGTACCTGTCAGAGATCGCGCCGGAAAAAATTCGCGGCAGTATGATCTCAATGTACCAGCTCATGATCACCATCGGGATTCTGGGCGCTTATCTGTCCGACACCGCGTTCAGCTACAGCGGCGCATGGCGCTGGATGCTCGGCGTGATCATCATCCCAGCCATTTTGCTGCTGATCGGCGTCTTCTTCCTGCCGGACAGCCCGCGCTGGTTTGCGGCGAAACGCCGTTTCCATGATGCTGAACGCGTCCTGTTGCGCCTGCGTGACACCAGTGCGGAAGCAAAACGTGAGCTCGATGAAATTCGCGAAAGTTTGCAGGTTAAACAGAGCGGTTGGGCGCTGTTCAAAGAGAACAGCAACTTCCGCCGCGCCGTGTTTCTTGGCATTTTGTTGCAGGTCATGCAGCAATTTACCGGGATGAACGTCATCATGTATTACGCGCCGAAAATCTTCGAACTGGCGGGGTACACGAATACCACGGAGCAGATGTGGGGCACCGTTATTGTTGGTCTGACTAACGTGCTGGCAACCTTCATCGCTATCGGCCTGGTTGACCGCTGGGGCCGCAAGCCGACCCTGACGCTGGGCTTCCTGGTCATGGCGATTGGTATGGGGATTCTGGGTACGATGATGCACATAGGCATCCATTCGCCGTCTGCGCAATACTTCGCTATCGCTATGCTGCTGATGTTCATCATTGGATTTGCGATGAGCGCTGGTCCGCTGATTTGGGTACTGTGCTCCGAAATCCAGCCGCTGAAAGGCCGCGATTTCGGCATCACCTGCTCCACCGCGACCAACTGGATCGCCAATATGATCGTCGGCGCAACGTTCCTGACCATGCTGAACAATCTGGGTAACGCCAACACCTTCTGGGTCTACGCTGGCCTGAACGTGCTGTTTATCCTGCTGACCCTGTGGCTGGTGCCGGAAACCAAACACGTTTCGCTGGAACACATTGAACGTAACCTGATGAAAGGTCGTAAACTGCGCGAAATCGGCGCCCACGACTAATCCCTCCACGCTTCCTCCTGCCACAGGAGGAAGCGTTTTTCTTGCAGTCCCTCTTCCGTCGCACTATTCTCTGCCGCTATGAAAACCCCTCGTCTCCCTATCGCTATCCAGCAGGCCGTGATGCGCCGTCTGCGGGAAAATCTCGCCCAGGCGAACCTCAAGCTCGATAGACATTATCCGGAGCCGAAACTGGTGTATACGCAACGCGGCACCTCGGCGGGCACCGCCTGGCTGGAGAGCTACGAAATCCGCCTCAACCCGGTGTTACTGCTGGAAAACATCGACACCTTTATAGCAGAGGTCGTGCCGCATGAACTGGCGCATCTGTTGGTGTGGAAGCACTTCGGACGCAAGGCTCCGCATGGCAAGGAATGGAAGTGGATGATGGAAAGCGTGCTGGGCGTTCCGGCCAGACGTACTCATCAATTTGCGCTGCAATCCGTACGGCGCAATACCTTTCCCTACCATTGCCAATGCCAGCAACATCAACTCACCGTCCGCCGTCATAACCGCGTAGTACGCGGCGAAGCGGTTTATCGTTGCGTTCGCTGCGGCAAACCACTGGTCGCCGGGTAGTTTCCCGAAACGTCCGGGAACTTTCCTGAGCGGACTGATTGCATACAGACACAACTTTCGTTACGTTGCGGGCTCGTTTTGCTATGGAGTGTGCAATGTACCGTAATTTCTCTTTTGCCGCTGTGTTGCTGGCCGCAGCGTTTTCAGGCCAGGCCCTGGCCGATGGCATTAACAATTTTTCTCAGGCCAAAGCGGCGAGCGTCAAAGTCAATGCCGACGCGCCCGGCAGCTTTTACTGCGGGTGCCAAATCCGCTGGCAGGGTAAAAAAGGCGTCGTAGACCTGGAGTCCTGCGGCTATAAGGTGCGTAAAAACGAGAATCGCGCCAGACGCATTGAGTGGGAGCACGTTGTCCCCGCCTGGCAATTCGGTCATCAGCGCCAGTGCTGGCAGGACGGCGGGCGAAAAAACTGCGCTAAAGACCCGGTCTACCGCAAAATGGAAAGCGATATGCATAACCTACAACCCGCGATTGGCGAAGTGAATGGCGATCGCGGCAACTTTATGTATAGCCAGTGGAACGGCGGCGAAGGTCAGTACGGGCAGTGCGCCATGAAAGTGGATTTCAAAGCGAAGCTCGCCGAGCCGCCCGCCCGCGCCCGTGGCGCAATCGCCCGCACTTATTTTTATATGCGCGACCAATACCAACTGAAACTTTCCCGCCAACAAACGCAGCTTTTTAACGTCTGGGATAAGCAGTACCCCGTTACCGCCTGGGAGTGCGAGCGCGATGCGCGTATCGCGAAGGTCCAGGGTAATCATAATCCCTATGTGCAACGCGCTTGCCAGGCGCGAAAGAGCTAACCTACACTAGCGGGATTCTTGTTAACCCATGCCCTGGATAGCCAAACGCCGGGGCCATGACGCGGATTTTTTTATTATGCGTATTCCCCGCATTTATCACCCTGAATTGTTGACGTCCGGTACGCAGATTTCGTTATGCGAAGATGCGGCCAACCATATTGGTCGTGTACTGCGCATGGGACCGGGACAAGCGTTACAGCTGTTTGACGGCAGCAATCAGGTATTCGATGCTGAAATCATTAGCGCCAGTAAGAAAAGCGTTGAAGTGCAAGTGATGAAAGGCGAAATCGACGATCGTGAATCGCCGCTACATATCCATCTGGGCCAGGTGATGTCGCGCGGTGAAAAAATGGAATTTACTATCCAGAAATCGATCGAACTAGGTGTAAGCCTCATTACGCCACTGTTCTCTGAGCGCTGTGGCGTTAAACTGGATAATGAACGTCTGAACAAAAAGCGCCAGCAGTGGCAAAAGATCGCCATCGCCGCCTGCGAACAATGCGGGCGTAACCGGGTGCCGGAAATTCGCCCGCCGATGGCGCTGGAAGCCTGGTGCGCCGAGCAAGATTCCGGGCTGAAGCTCAATTTTCATCCGCGCGCCCATGCCAGCATCAACACTCTGCCGCTGCCGGTTGAACGCGTCCGACTGCTGATCGGCCCGGAAGGCGGGCTGTCGGCGGACGAAATCGCGATGACCGCGCGCTATCAGTTTACTGATATTCTGTTAGGACCTCGCGTTCTGCGTACTGAGACAACCGCGCTCACCGCCATTACCGCGCTACAGGTGCGTTTTGGCGACTTAGGATGGAGCGTTAACGGAGAAAATAATGATCAAGCTCGGCATCGTGATGGACCCCATCGCACACATCAACATCAAGAAAGACACCAGTTTCGCCATGCTGCTGGAAGCCCAACGTCGTGGTTATGAACTTCATTATATGGAGATGGCCGACCTTTATCTGATTAACGGCGAAGCCCGCGCCCGCACGCGAACGTTGAACGTGGAGCAAAATTACGATAAATGGTACGAGTTCGGCAGCGAGCAGGAGATTAAACTTGCCGACCTCGACGTTATCCTGATGCGTAAAGATCCGCCGTTTGATACCGAGTTTATTTATGCGACCTATATTCTGGAACGCGCTGAAGAAGAAGGGACGCTTATCGTCAACAAACCGCAAAGCCTGCGCGACTGTAATGAAAAACTGTATACCGCCTGGTTTGCCGATCTGACGCCGGAAACGCTGGTAACGCGCAATAAAGCGCAGCTCAAAGCGTTTTGGGAAAAGCACGGCGATATCATTATGAAACCGCTGGACGGTATGGGCGGTGCGTCCATTTTCCGCGTTAAGGAAGGCGATCCTAACATAGGCGTTATTGCCGAAACGCTGACCGAGCTGGGCAACCGCTACTGCATGGCACAGAACTATTTGCCCGCGATCAAAGATGGCGATAAGCGCGTCCTGGTCGTCGACGGCGAGCCGGTGCCTTACTGCCTGGCGCGTATTCCGCAGGGCGGCGAAACCCGCGGCAACCTGGCGGCTGGTGGTCGCGGCGAACCCCGTCCGTTGAGCGAAAGCGACTGGGAAATCGCCCGCCGCGTTGGGCCAACGCTTAAAGCCAAAGGGCTTATTTTCGTCGGTCTGGATATTATCGGCGACCGCTTAACGGAAATTAACGTGACCAGCCCAACCTGCGTGCGTGAAATTGAAGCGGAATACCCGATCTCTATCACCGGGATGTTGATGGACGCCATCGAAGCGCGTCTGGCGAAGTAAAGGTTTATTGCCCGGTGGCGTGCGCTTACCGGGCCTGAGCAATTACGCCGCCCCGGTCGGATAAGGCGGCGCATCAGCATCGCCATCCGGCAATCTATTGCCCGATAAGGCAGCCGTCCTTTGGCAAAAGACGGCTTATATGAGTGACAACCGTCCGCTTTCCCCACATACTGAACGCTGTCGTTTTTTTGAACCAGGAAACAGAACCTCTGACAATGAATTTACAGCATCACTTTCTTATTGCCATGCCTGCACTCCAGGACCCGATTTTCCGCCGTTCCGTGGTGTATATTTGCGAGCACAACCAGGACGGCGCTATGGGGATTATTGTTAATAAGCCTTTGGAAAATCTGCAAATTGAAGGGATTCTGGAAAAACTAAAAATTACGCCGGAACCGCGCGATTCGGCAATTCGTCTTGATAAAGCCGTGATGCTCGGCGGCCCGCTGGCGGAAGATCGCGGATTTATTCTCCATACTCCGCCGTCACGTTTCGCCTCCAGCATTCGTATCTCAGACAATACCGTGATTACCACCTCCCGCGATGTGCTGGAAACGTTAGGTACCCAACAACAGCCCTCCGATGTACTGGTCGCGCTGGGCTACGCCTCCTGGGATAAAGGCCAGCTTGAACAAGAGCTGCTTGATAACGCCTGGCTTACCGCGCCCGCCGATCTCAATATTTTGTTCAAAACGCCCATTGCCGAGCGCTGGCGCGAAGCGGCAAAACTTATTGGCATTGATATTCTGACCATGCCTGGCGTTGCGGGGCACGCCTGATGAGCGACACCTTACTGGCCTTTGACTTCGGCACAAAAAGCATCGGCGTTGCAATAGGACAACGCATTACCGGCACCGCCCGTCCGCTTCCGGCAATCAAAGCACAGGACGGAACGCCCGACTGGACGCTCATTGAACGTTTGCTGAAAGAGTGGCAGCCGGACGAAATTATTGTCGGGCTACCGCTCAATATGGATGGCACTGAACAACCGCTGACGGCGCGCGCACGTAAATTCGCCAACCGTATTCATGGGCGTTTCGGGGTAACTGTCACGCTGCACGATGAACGACTCAGCACCGTTGAAGCACGCTCCGGTCTGTTTGAACGAGGTGGGTATCGCGCGCTGAACAAAGGCAAAGTGGACTCGGCCTCCGCCGTGATTATCCTCGAAAGCTATTTTGAACAGGGGTATTAAAGCCGTTTTTGTCAGCAGGCGGATAACGCGGTCACGGTTGCCAGGCTTACTGGGCAATAAGCTGGTTTAATGCCTTCAACGCCTGTAAACGCGCAGCCGCCTCCGCCTCATCAATCCGCCACATTCCCGCAAAGGCCAGCGCTGCGGCGTGCTTGTCTAGCGGTTGCGCCATAGAAACTTCACCATCAGCGTGATGCCACAGCACGTATCCCCGCTGGCGCTGCTGCGCCACATGCGGCGCCAGATTACGCCACTGCTCCGGAGTAAAACGCTGCATTAGCGCCTCATCGCTTTCTGCCGCCAGTAACGCCACTCCTGTTACCGACTGCCAGGCCGGGCACATGCGAAACCCCGCCAGCGCCTGACTTCCCTGCGAACCCGGCGTAGAGTGATAAATATAGATAATCTGGTCTTCCCATAGCACGCCTAATGCCACCACGATGTCTTTGGGCGCATGGCGTTCAAGGATAGGCAACGCATGGGAGAACAGCGCTGAACCACGAATCGCCTGCGCTGCCAAAGCATGAATGCCTGGCCCGGGTAAATAGCGTCGGTGCTCATCCTGCATCGTGAGTCTAATAGAGGCCATCGTCATTAACAGGCGATTAACGCGCGTGGTATTAATATCCATCAGCCGGGCAAGCTCGCGACATCCGATAGCACGGTCGCTGGAAACCAGATATTGCAGACAGCGAATGCCATCTATCAGGCTTTGATTCGGTTGTGATGACATCGTTAAATGGCTTCGCTGTGGTTTTAACAAAGCTGCGATTTTAACGCCGGTTCGCCAGGATACAAGCCTGCATGCCGTTCAATCCACCGCGCCAGTCAACACTTTCCTCCCCCCCTACGCCGCCATCTTCGCTACAGTCGTCCCTGCGCCTGACGCCATTGCGCGCTCTGGGCGAATGTCATCATCCCCTGCTGCTGCCCGGTTTGTATCACGTGGGCCAACTGATGGAGTTTGCCTTCACGGATCAAATTCCCTGTGGCTGGCGTATTAATCAGTAATTCAAACAACGCCACGCGCCCATCCTGTCTGTCGACCTCCAGTTTTTGTGATAGTACGGCGCGCAGACTACCCGCCAGTTGGCTGCGTACCGGTTCTTTTTCCTGCGCCGGAAAACTATCCACTAATCTTTCCACCGCCTGCGCCGCACCGCGAGTATGCAGGGTTGCCAGTACCAGATGCCCCGTTTCCGCCGCCGTCAGCGCCAGGCGAATGGTCTCGCTGTCACGCAGCTCTCCCAGCAAAATGACATCGGGATCTTCACGCAACGCTGCGCGCAGCCCGGCGGCAAAAGTGGCGCAATGCTGGCCGATTTCCCGCTGCTGTATCAGGCAACGCTTGCTGGTGTAACGGTACTCAATAGGATCTTCCAGCGTCAGGATGTGTTTATCGGCATGTTGATTAAGATATCCCACCATCGCCGCCAGCGTGGTGGATTTCCCGCAGCCAGTAGCGCCAGTGACCAGAATCAGTCCGTTCTCGCTGGCAAGCAGTGCGGGTACTATCGGCAGCGTCTGGATTTCCGCCAGATCAGGACAACGCTCGGGCAATAGCCGTAGCGCCAGCGACGTTCCCTGTTGATGTGTGAACGCACTGGCGCGCAGGCGCCGCGTGCCAGACAGCGAGACGGCGAAATCAAGCTGGCCGTGCGTTCGCCACTGATATTGTTGCGCATCATTAAGCCAATCAAGCAGAAGCCTGTCGACATCAGGCGCGGTAAAAGGCGCTGTCTCCATGCGTCCTTGTTTGCGCCATCGCGCAGGCCAGGCGTTACACAGGTGTAGATCCGAGACGTTATGCTTTACACTAAGCGTCACAATTTCTTCCATATTCATATAAACATCCTCGGAAAATGAACGATATCGCGCATAACCTGGCATACATCCGGGACAAAATCTCCGCCGCGGCGACGCGTTGCGGCCGCTCTTCAGAAGAAGTTACGTTGCTTGCAGTGAGTAAAACCAAACCTGCGAGCGACATCGCAGAAGCCATTGCCGCCGGACAACGGGCATTTGGTGAAAATTATGTACAAGAGGGGGTGGAAAAAATCCGCCACTTTCAGGAAGCGAAAGTGGAAGGCCTGCACTGGCACTTTATAGGCCCTTTACAGTCCAACAAAAGTCGGCTGGTGGCCGAGCATTTTGACTGGTGTCATACCATCGATCGCCTGCGTATCGCCTCGCGGCTGAGCGAACAGCGTCCGGATAATCTGCCGGCGCTAAATGTTCTGATCCAAATTAATATCAGCGATGAAAACAGCAAATCAGGCATTCCGCTGGCGGAACTGGATGAGCTGGCCGCGGCGGTGGCTACACTGCCGCGTCTGCGGCTTCGCGGACTGATGGCGATCCCGGCGCCAGAGTCAGATTATGTAAGGCAGTTTGAAGTCGCACGTCAAATGGCTGTAGCATTTGCCGGGCTGAAAGCGCGCTACCCTGACGTTGATACCTTATCTCTGGGTATGAGCGACGATATGGAAGCCGCGGTTGCGGCAGGTAGCACAATGGTGCGCATCGGCACCGCTATCTTTGGTGCTCGTGATTACACAAAAAATTAAGGAAAACTGAGGAACGCCATGAATACGTTGACCTTCCTGCTCTCAACGGTAATTGAGCTGTATACCATGGTGCTATTATTGCGCGTGTGGATGCAGTGGGCCCGCTGTGACTTTTACAACCCTTTCTCCCAGTTCGTGGTGAAAATTACGCAGCCCATCATCGGACCGCTGCGTCGTATTATCCCACCAATGGGGCCGATCGACAGCGCTTCCCTGCTGGTGGCGTTTATTCTTAGCGTTATTAAGGCGATAGTGCTGTTTAAGGTAATTACGTTTCAGGCGATTATCTGGATTGCCGCGGTGCTTATCTTACTTAAAACAATCGGCCTGCTGATCTTCTGGGTGCTGCTGGTCATGGCTATCATGAGCTGGGTGAGCCAGGGTCGTAGCCCGATTGAATATGTATTGATTCAGCTTGCCGAGCCGCTGCTCAGCCCGATTCGCCGTATACTGCCTGCGATGGGCGGCATCGACTTCTCGCCGATGGTTCTGGTGCTGCTGCTGTATGTCGTTAATATGGGGATCGCTGAAGTCTTACAAGCGACAGGCAACATGTTGTTGCCGGGGCTGTGGATGGCGTTATGAGTGCTGTGACTCGCTGCGAAGACGGTCTGGTGTTACGGCTTTATATTCAGCCGAAAGCCAGCCGCGACAGTATTGTGGGCTTACATGGCGACGAGGTGAAAGTCGCCATTACCGCCCCGCCGGTTGACGGTCAGGCAAACAGCCATCTGATCAAGTTTCTCGGTAAACAGTTTCGCGTGGCGAAAAGTCAGATCGTCATCGAAAAAGGCGAGCTGGGCCGTCACAAACAAGTAAAAATTATTCACCCGCAACAGATCCCGCCGGAAATTACGGCGTTAACTGAGTAGGTATTCCATGCAAAAAGTTGTTCTCGCAACCGGCAACGCCGGTAAAGTGCGCGAGCTCGCGTCGCTGTTAAGCGATTTTGGGCTTGATGTGGTAGCGCAAACGGAACTGGGCGTTGACTCCGCGGAAGAAACCGGCCTGACGTTTATTGAAAACGCGATTCTCAAAGCGCGCCATGCCGCTAAAATGACCGGTCTGCCCGCCATTGCCGATGACTCCGGTCTGGCCGTTGACGTTTTAGGCGGCGCGCCGGGTATCTATTCCGCGCGCTATTCTGGCGAAAACGCGACAGATCAGCAAAATCTGGAAAAACTGCTGCATACTCTACGAGATGTTCCGGACGACAAACGCCAGGCGCGATTCCATTGTGTACTGGTTTATTTGCGTCATGCGGAAGATCCCACACCGATAGTCTGTCACGGTAGCTGGCCTGGCGTCATTACTCGCCAGGCGGCCGGAAATGGCGGATTTGGCTATGATCCCATTTTCTTCGTACCGTCTGAAGGCAAAACCGCCGCAGAACTGACCCGTGAAGAAAAAAGCGCGATTTCCCACCGTGGACAAGCGCTCAAGCTGCTGCTGGATGCGTTACGCAATGGCTAAACTACCGCCGCTCAGTCTTTATATTCATATTCCCTGGTGTGTACAAAAATGTCCATATTGCGACTTCAATTCCCATGCGTTGAAGGGCGAGGTGCCGCATGACGACTACGTCCAGCATCTGTTAAGCGATCTGGATGCCGACGTCGTCTGGGCGCAAGGGCGTGAAGTAAAGACCATCTTTATTGGCGGCGGTACGCCAAGCCTGCTTTCCGGGTCGGCGATGCAAACGCTGCTGGACGGCGTGCGTGCACGCCTGAATCTGGCGGCGGATGCGGAAATTACCATGGAAGCGAACCCCGGCACGGTCGAAGCCGACCGCTTCATCGACTATCAGCGCGCCGGCGTAAACCGGATCTCCATTGGCGTGCAGAGCTTTAGTGAGCCTAAGCTGAAACGTCTTGGCCGTATTCACGGTCCACAAGAGGCGATGCGGGCAGCAAGACTGGCAAATGGGCTTGGGCTACGCAGCTTTAACCTCGACTTGATGCATGGATTGCCGGACCAAACGCTGGAAGAGGCGCTGAACGATTTGCGACAGGCAATTGCGCTTAATCCGCCGCATCTCTCATGGTATCAATTGACGATTGAACCCAACACTCTGTTCGGTTCGCGTCCGCCGGTTTTACCGGACGATGACGCTCTGTGGGATATCTTTGAGCAGGGCCACCAGTTATTAACCGCTGCTGGCTATCAGCAATACGAAACGTCGGCCTATGCCAAACCCGGTTATCAGTGCCAGCATAATCTGAACTACTGGCGCTTTGGCGACTATCTGGGTATTGGCTGCGGCGCCCACGGTAAAGTCACCTTCCCGGGCGGCAGGATCCTGCGCACCACCAAAACCCGTCACCCACGCGGTTATATGCAGGGACGTTACCTGGAAAGCCAGCGTGACGTGAGTGATGACGATAAACCCTTTGAGTTCTTTATGAATCGTTTTCGGTTGCTGGAGCGCGCGCCTCGCGCCGAATTTGTCGATTATACCGGGCTTACGGAAGCGGTTATTCGTCAGCCAATCGACGGGGCTATTGCCCAGGGCTACCTGACCGAATGCGAGCAATACTGGCAGATTACCCGGCACGGTAAACTGTTTTTAAACTATCTTCTTGAGTTGTTTCTCGCGGAATAACAAGGAATAAGCCTGTAGCGCCAGCGGGTAAAATACCTGATGGCGCGACGCTTACCGACCTGTGGCGGTTAATGCGCCGCCGGCAAGCGCATTATTTAATAACCCCTTTACGACGCAAATCGTCCGTATCTTTTTTCCAGCGCTCGTAACCGTCATTAATATCCATAATTTTAATGCGGATATCACTCTGTTGCATCTGAAGTTTCTGTACCGCTATATTCAGCGGATATTGTCCTTTCTCTAACGTTATCCAGTCATTCTGCGCTTTTCGACGCAGCTCTTCTGATTTCAAAAATACCTGCCGCCGTTGCTCGTGTATGTCTAAATCTCTTTTCTGCTGAATAGCCGCTTCATTGCACGGCTCACTCTGCTTACGACACGCGTCTAATGCCGGTTGATAGACCTCTTTTTCGTATTTCTCGGCATATACGCTGCTATCGTTGGCTTTTACATAATCATCGCGCTCTTTTAACGTCTTTTTAAACGCCTCGGCGCGGGTCAACGGTTTCCCATCAGCGCCTTTTCCCCAATACGCGTCCGCTTCTTTTTTAGCTACCGCTATTTTCTTATCCAGGGCAGAGAGTTGTTCTTCAAGACCGGGGATCGACGCTTTCTGCGCACGCCAGGAGGCTTCAATGTTGCCAAACCGATAGTTAAAGTCATCACTGTTGACGATCAGGTATTTATCATTCGTTTTAATGTCGTCAATAGCCCGGCCCTGATCGCTGGCTGCCATTTGTAATGAGTAATAGTTCACCGTCCAGCCAGAGGCTGGCGTCCCTTTACTGGTTAACATGGCAGAAAATTTAACGGGACGATCTTTGGTCCAGGTTTTTTCAACAAAATAATAATCCGCCGCCATACCAACGCCGGTATACATATCTTCACGGGAAGAAATATCCCCTTCGGCAAACCAGGTGGCCTGATTGCCCGTCGAATCAAGATTTTTTAAGGTAATGGAATCCAGTTTAAGTATGCCGTGGTACTGCTTACTAAACTGTTCTTTTAAGATGTTATCGGAGGGTTGAGCAACCTCTGCCCAACTATAGCCTGAAATCAGGGCAAATAGCGCTGCGCCAGCAATCCATTGTCGAACCACTTGTGGACCTCCCGTCCAGAGACATGACGCCCACGATTATCATAACCAGGATGATAATTAGCAAGATAATAGTGTTGGTTGTGCGAGAGGTCTTCCAAAGATGGCCCCGGCCTTCCGACCGGGGCATTATCTTTAATACTGATTGAACATCGTCTGGATCTGTTTTGGATCTTTAGTCTGGGTTAACGCCAGTTGCAGTAAGACACGCGCTTTTTGCGGGTTCAGCGTGCCGGAAGCGACAAAGCCGTATTTTGCATCGTCAACTTCCGCATCCTGCGTGGTTGCGCCAGTCGGCACACGTGAAGAACGCACCACTACCGTACCGTTGTGCGCGGCGGTCGCCAGGGTATCAAAGACCGTTTTATACAGGTTGCCGTTACCCACGCCTGCGCTCACGATCCCGTCATAACCCGCGTCTACCAGCGCTTTTGCCGGCAGATCGGACGCATTCGCATAGTTATAAACGATACCGACTTTCGGCAACGCGGTCAGCTTCGACACGTCGAACGGGGTGGAGGTGGTATGTTTACGCTCTGGCGTACGCTGGTAGTCAATTTTACCGTTGTGGATATAACCCAGCGGGCCGTAGTTAACCGCTTTAAACGTCGCCACGTCAGTCGTATTGGTCTTAGTGACGTCGCGTCCGTCCATGACGGTATCATTCATTACCACCAGCACGCCGCGATTGGCAGACTGTTTATCAGCCGCTGTTACTACCGCATTATAGAGGTTGAACGGGCCATCTGCGCTCATTGACGTGGAAGGACGCATCGCGCCGACCAGTACCACCGGTTTATTGCATTTCACGGTCAGATCGAGGAAATAAGCGGTCTCTTCCATCGTATCAGTACCGTGGGTGATCACGAAACCGTCGGTGCTGTCGCACTCGGTATTGATTTTTTTCGCCAGCGTGAGCCAGACTTCATCGTTCATATCCTGCGAGCCAATGTTAACGACCTGCTCGCCTTTCACTACCGCAATGTCCTTCAATTGAGGAACGGCATCCACCAGATTTTCGACGCCGACTTTACCTGCCGTATAATTTGATTTTGTTGCTGAATCACCACCGCCAGCGATCGTTCCGCCGGTCGCTAAGATGGTGATATTCGGTAAAGCGAACGCTGCGCCGCTGAAACCCATTACCAGAGCAGCTAATGCCGTTTTCCTGAAAAACTCCATGTTATATCTCCAGTTATGTCAACTGGTCGCATTATCTCTATATTGCAGACGAATAATGTGACGCCATACGATTAACCAGCGATATATATCCAACAGAGAGTATTTTTTAGATATGGATAACAAAATGCAGGAAAAAACAGAATAAAAAGGCGCAGATACGATCTGCGCCATTGTTTAAAAAGAAAAGATTACTTCAGGCTGCCAACCAGCGCTTTGCGGCTATCTTCTAAGGTCACTACGCGGCTACAGACATCTTTGCCAAACTGCTGGAAATCTTTCTCCTGATTTTTCCATTCGTTCTGGATAGCGGTTTGCAAACCACCGAGGCTGCCCATCACGCCCTGTAAAGGATTACCGCCGCCTTTAAGCACCGCTTTGGCGCCCATTTCGTTAATGCTGTCCTGCAAAATACCGCCCATCGCCTGATTCACCAACTGCTGACCGTCGGCACGCACCTGGTCGATAGCCTTATAGTGGAACGTCAGGCCGTCCGTACGATGTTCGATAATGCGGTTCATTTGCGCTTTTAATTGCGCATCAAGCTTCGTCAGACGGCTACGCATGTTGCTGCTTTCGCCCACCTCTTTAGCGATGATTTTATCCAGCGCCACGCGGCCTTTTTCGACGCGCGATCGGGCGCCCTCATCAATCCACGGCAGCGCGCTTCGCAGTTCCGCCTGGTAATCTTTCGCTTGCTCGCGCTGCGCGGCGCTAAGGGTGTACTGCTTACCGTTGTACATCACATTGCCGTCCGGCGTGATCACCAGGTTGCCATTTTCACCTTTCACCTGCACCGTTTGTGGACTCAGGATCACATCGTCACGCGGCGTGACGCTGCATTTGTAATCTGCATGAGCGGCCATCGCCGTAAACGTTAGCACTGCCGCCAGCAGCGTTTTGCGCATCATAACTTTCCCTCAAGACAAAGCGGGCCGGCATTTGCCGACCCTGTACTTATTAGTCCCACCAAACGTCGAAAAGTTCGCTGGTTCGGACTTCTTCAAGGTTGCGCGCTTCCAGCCACTTACGCACAATCGCCTGATGTTCTTCGGTACATTTACCGATTTCCTGCATACAAATCAGCCCTTCCCAGGCCAGGTAGCCGCTGCCGTCAAACGCCAGTTTATTAGGCTCAATAACGTCATTAATAAAGTCATCGACAGTCTTATCGACCTGCTCTTCAGATGTACCTTCCGGAAAACGCCATGCCACCGAAAATCCTAATTCCTGGAATTCGTCAATGTGCATTTTTTTACGCAGACGACGACTACGGTTCTTTGCCATTATTTCACCCTCTCGAACATTAAGTCCCATACGCCATGACCAAGACGATGGCCACGTTGTTCAAATTTCGTTACCGGGCGCGATTCCGGGCGCGGTACATAATCATTGCTCTCTGACAGATTTTTGTACCCGTCGATAGAAGACATGACTTCAAGCATGTGTTCCGCATACGCTTCCCAGTCGGTCGCCATATGGAAAACGCCGCCCAATTTCAGCTTGCTCAATACCAGTTCAGCAAACGGCACCTGAACGATACGGCGTTTATTATGACGCGCTTTATGCCACGGGTCAGGGAAAAAGAGCTGAACCATCGATAAAGAATTGTCAGGAATCATTTTATGCAACACTTCTACCGCGTCATGGCACATGACGCGCAGGTTTTCAACGCCCTCTTCATGAGCGGACGCCAGACACGCGCCGACACCGGGTGAATGCACTTCAATGCCGAGGAAATTCTGCTCCGGGCGCGCTTTCGCCATCGCCACCAGAGACGCCCCCATGCCAAAACCAATCTCCAGCGTCACCGGCGCTTCGCGACCAAACAACGTGGCGAAATCTACCGGCGCTTCGCTGAACTCGACGCCCATCACCGGCCAGTAGTTTTCCAGCGCGTGCTCTTGCCCCTTTGTCAGTCGCCCCTGGCGACGAACAAAACTACGAATACGGCGCAGCGGGCGACCGTTTTCATCAAATTCCGGTGAAATGACGTCGTTTTTCATAAAAGTGTAGTCTGCTGTGTTTGAGTTCTGAAAACGGGCATTATCCAAAGTTAGTTGCCGGATGCAAGCATGAAGCGCACTGCGGAAAGTTCCGGTTTACACCCTGCGGCCTCTGTGCTGCAATCTTGCCCCCGGCAATAATGAATGAGTTTCCATGCAAGCGTCTCAATTTTCAGCCCAGGTTCTGGACTGGTACGACAAATACGGGCGGAAAACGCTGCCCTGGCAAATTAACAAGACGCCTTACAAAGTATGGCTCTCGGAAGTCATGTTGCAACAAACGCAGGTGACGACGGTGATTCCTTACTTTGAGCGATTTATGGCGCGCTTTCCGACAGTGACGGATTTAGCGAATGCGCCGCTGGATGAAGTGCTCCATTTATGGACCGGGCTCGGCTATTACGCCCGCGCGCGTAATTTGCATAAAGCGGCGCAACAGGTGGCGACGCTTCACGGTGGAGAATTCCCGCAAACTTTTGCCGAAATCGCCGCGCTACCCGGCGTCGGGCGTTCAACCGCCGGCGCAATTCTCTCCCTCGCGTTAGGTAAACATTATCCGATTCTTGATGGAAACGTTAAACGTGTGCTGGCTCGCTGTTATGCTGTTAGCGGCTGGCCTGGAAAAAAAGAGGTGGAGAATACGCTGTGGACGTTGAGCGAGCAAGTGACGCCCGCACGCGGCGTGGAGCGTTTTAATCAGGCGATGATGGATCTGGGCGCGATGGTTTGTACGCGTTCAAAGCCAAAGTGCACCCTGTGTCCGCTGCAAAACGGTTGTATCGCCGCTGCGCATGAAAGCTGGTCACGCTATCCGGGCAAGAAACCGAAACAGACGTTGCCGGAGCGGACGGGTTACTTTTTATTGTTACAGCATAATCAGGAGATTTTCCTGGCGCAGCGACCTCCCAGCGGTTTATGGGGCGGACTCTACTGCTTTCCGCAGTTCGCCAGCGAAGATGAATTACGTGAATGGCTGGCGCAACGGCATGTTAACGCTGATAATTTGACCCAGCTTAACGCGTTTCGCCACACATTTAGCCATTTCCACCTGGATATTGTGCCTATGTGGCTTCCCGTGTCGTCACTGGACGCCTGCATGGATGAAGGCAGCGCGCTCTGGTATAACTTAGCGCAACCGCCGTCAGTCGGACTGGCGGCCCCCGTGGAGCGCTTGTTACAGCAGTTACGTACCGGAGCGCCAGTTTAACGCCCCGGTCGATGAAGAGGATGACTTATGAGCAGAACGATTTTTTGTACTTACCTGCAACGCGACGCTGAAGGGCAAGATTTTCAGCTCTACCCTGGCGAACTGGGAAAACGTATCTATAACGAGATCTCTAAGGACGCGTGGGCGCAGTGGCAGCATAAGCAGACCATGTTGATTAACGAGAAAAAGCTCAACATGATGAACGCCGAGCACCGTAAGCTGCTGGAACAGGAGATGGTGAGCTTCCTGTTCGAAGGCAAAGACGTTCATATCGAAGGTTATACGCCGGAAGATAAAAAATAGGCCCGTTGCTGAATGACGCTGCGCTTATTCGGCCTGTGAGTTATGCCGGATAAGCCCTTAGCGCCGCTGCCCGGCAACATGGCATAACGACAACACAACATGCACTCCCGGAATGATGAAAAAATTACTCGCGCTTGCTGTTATTGCGCCGTTGCTCATCTCCTGCTCCAGTTCGACCAAAAAAGGCGAGACGTATAATGAAGCCTGGGTCAAGGATACCAACGGCTTTGATATTTTGATGGGGCAATTTGCCAACAATATTGAAAATCTGTGGGGATATAAGGAAGTCCTGATCGCCGGGCCGAAAGACTACGTCAAATATACCGATCAGTTCCAGACCCGTAGCCACATCAACTTTGATGATGGGGCCATTACCGTTGAAACCATCGCCGGGACGGAACCTACCGCACATCTGCGCCGGGCCATTATTAAAACGTTGCTCATGGGTGACGACCCAACCTCCGTCGATCTTTACTCCGATGTCGATGACATAAAAATTTCTAAAGAACCCTTCCTGTATGGTCAGGTCCTCGACAATACCGGCCAGCCTATTCGCTGGGAAGGCCGCGCCACGACATTCGCGGATTACTTGCTGAAAACGCGGCTCAAAAGCCGCAGTAACGGCCTGAGTATTATTTACAGCGTCACCATTAATCTGGTGCCGAACCACCTTGATAAACGCGCGCATAAATACATTGGCATGGTACGCCAGGCCTCCCGTAAATACGGCGTTGACGAGTCGCTGATTCTGGCGATTATGCAAACGGAGTCCTCGTTTAACCCGTATGCGGTCAGCCACGCGGATGCGCTGGGCCTGATGCAGGTGGTGCAACACAGCGCCGGGAAAGATGTTTTCCGTTCTCAGGGTAAGTCCGGCACGCCAAGCCGTAACTTCCTGTTCGACCCCGCCAGCAATATCGATACCGGCACAGCGTATCTGGCAATGTTGAATAATGTCTATCTGAGCGGTATTGAGAATCCGACGTCGCGGCGCTATGCGGTCATTACTGCCTACAATGGCGGCGCAGGCAGCGTATTACGCGTATTCTCGAACGATAAGATTCAGGCCGCGAATATGATTAACCGCATGTCACCGGGGGATGTGTACCAGATATTAACCACCCGACATCCATCTGCGGAGTCGCGCCGCTATCTGTATAAGGTGAATTCCGCCCAGCGATCGTATCGCCGCCGATAAACCATCGCATCCCGCCTCTGGCTGGCAAATGACAGAGGCGGGAAAGGCAAAAGTGTTAACTCCGTCACTCTTTTGCTTTGCAATCAGAAATTGTTTGCAAATATTTGTCACAGGTAACAAAAAAAGCCCGCCTCTCATTGATAGAATCACACCAAATCACAACGGCAAATGTGCCTTTTAAAACATTCATCCGCTCTCAGGTGTGAGGAAATTAACATGAATCTTAAGCTGCAGCTTAAAATACTCTCTTTTCTGCAGTTCTGTCTGTGGGGAAGCTGGCTCACTACCCTGGGCTCGTATATGTTCGTCACCTTAAAATTTGACGGCGCATCTATTGGCGCAGTTTATAGTTCATTGGGGATTGCCGCCGTCTTTATGCCGACCTTGCTAGGCATTGTGGCTGACAAATGGCTGAGCGCGAAATGGGTCTATGCCCTGTGTCATGTTGTCGGCGCCATCACGCTATTCATGGCCGCGGAAGTCACTACGCCTGGGGCGATGTTCTTTGTGATCCTGCTTAACTCGTTGGCTTATATGCCGACGTTGGGCTTGATCAATACCATATCGTATTACCGCCTGCAGTCTGCCGGCATGGATATTGTGACTGACTTTCCGCCTATCCGTATCTGGGGCACCATTGGCTTTATTCTGGCGATGTGGGGCGTGAGTTTCTCCGGTTTCGAGCTGAGCCATATGCAGCTTTATATCGGCGCGACGCTTTCCGTTCTGCTGGTACTGTTTACTTTTACCCTGCCGCACATTCCGGTGGCGAACCAACAGAAAAACCAGAGCTGGACATCAATGCTGGGCCTTGACGCTTTTGCGCTGTTTAAAAATAAGCGGATGGCGATTTTCTTCATCTTCTCCATGATGCTGGGCGCGGAACTGCAGATCACCAACATGTTTGGCAACACCTTCCTGCATAGCTTTGATAAAGATCCGCTATTCGCCAGTAGCTTTATCGTGCAGCACGCCTCGGTGATGATGTCGATTTCGCAGATTTCTGAAACGTTATTCATCCTGACCATTCCGTTCTTCCTGAGCCGTTATGGTATTAAGAACGTTATGCTTATCAGTATTGTGGCGTGGATGCTGCGTTTCGGCCTGTTCGCTTATGGCGACCCGACGCCGTTCGGTACCGTTCTGCTGGTATTGTCGATGATTGTGTACGGCTGCGCCTTCGACTTCTTCAACATTTCTGGCTCGGTGTTTGTCGAAAAAGAAGTACGCCCGGAAATCCGCGCCAGCGCGCAGGGGATGTTCCTGATGATGACCAATGGCTTCGGCTGTATCCTGGGCGGCATTGTGAGCGGTAAAGTGGTGGAGTATTACACTCAAAACGGCATTACCGACTGGCAGACCGTGTGGCTCATCTTCGCAGGCTACTCGCTGGTGCTGGCCTTCGCGTTCGTAGCCTTGTTCAAATACAAACACGTTCGCGTTCCGGCAAGTTCGCAACCCGTTGCACATTAATTCTTGCCCTGTTTCGCAGGCCGGATAAGGCGTAAATGCCTTATCCGGCCTGCAGGCAACGTTACTTTAAAACATATCCGTACAAGCGTTGAATTCCATCGGCATCGGTCTCGCTATATACCCCCTGCAATTCCGGCGAAAAACCGGGCAACAGATTGATGCCCTCTTCCAGCGCCAAAAAATAACGCTGCGCCGCGCCGCCCCAAATCTCCCCGGGCACCACGCACAGTACGCCCGGCGGGTATGGCAATGCCCCCTCGGCAGCAATACGCCCGCCCGCCTCGCTGATACGCACCAGTTCTACATCGCCGCGAATAAAGGCGCTGTTGGCGTCCTGTGGGTTCATCGCCACATGCGGCAGGCTTTCTTTGCGGAACATCGCTTTTTGCAGATCCTTAACGTCAAAGCTAACGTACAGATTGTGCATCTCCTGACATAGCTCACGCAGGGTGTAATCGCGGTAGCGCACCGGGTATTTCTGAAAAACCGTCGGCAATACATCCACAAGCGGCGTATCGTCTTCAATGTGCCGTTCAAATTGCGCCAGCATCGCGACCAGCCGCGCCAGTTTCTCTTCGCTCTCGGCGGGTGTCAGCAAGAACAGAATCGAGTTGAGATCGCATTTCTCAGGCACAATACCGTTCTCACGCAGATAGTGGGCGAGAATGGTCGCCGGGATGCCGAATTCGGTGTACTGCCCGCTATCGGCATCAATACCTGGCGTGGTCAGTAACAGTTTACAGGGGTCGACAAAATACTGGTCATCCGCATAACCCTCAAAGCCATGCCATTTCGCCCCGGGCTCAAAACTGAAGAAACGACGATTGCTGGCAATGGTCTCCGTCGGATATGCCTGCCACGGCTTGCCGTCAACCACCAGTGGGATAAAGGGCTGAAGCAGTTTGCAACGGGCGAGAATGGCTTTACGCGCGTCAATGCCCAGCGCAACGCACTCCGCCCACAGGCGGCGACCGCTCTCCCCTTCGTGGATTTTGGCATTGATATCCAGCGCCGCAAACAGCGGGTAGAACGGACTGGTCGAGGCGTGCAACATGAAGGCGTTGTTCAGGCGTTTGTGCGGGCAAAAACGCGCCTGGCCGCGAATATGGTTATCTTTTTTGTGGATCTGCGAGGTTTGTGAGAACCCCGCCTGTTGCTTATGTACCGATTGGGTCACAAAGATCCCTGGGTCGTTTTCATTAAGCTCCAGCCGCAACGGCAAGGTATCCGCCATCATATTGATAAACTGCTCATAGCCTACCCACGCGGAGTCAAACAGAATGTAATCACAGAGATGCCCGATTTTATCCACCACCTGACGGGCGTTGTAAATAGTGCCGTCATAGGTACCCAGCTGAATGATCGCCAGACGGAACGGACGCGACGCATCGGCGCTTTCCGGCATCACGTCACGAATCTGGTCGCGCAGGTACGTTTCATCAAAACAGTGCGCATCAATACCACCGATAAAACCAAACGGGTTACGCGCCGCTTCAAGATAGACCGGCGTCGCCCCGGCCTGAATCAGGGCGCCGTGGTGGTTGGATTTGTGATTATTACGATCAAACAGCACCAGATCGCCAAGTTTCACATCGGCGTTACACATATCCGCACGAAACAGGTTTTCACCAAAAAAGTCATAAAAATGACGGCCTGCGGGATGTTTTCTAAAAAACTCGCCATGCTGGTGCCCCGGGCAAGCAAAGGTACTATTCCCCATGTCGACATACTGGGTCAGGGTGTCATAAAAGGGCGGCAGAAGTTCCGCTTCGTAGCGACAGGCAGCGTTTTCCAGCTCCAGCCATTCCTGCGCGTTCCCGCCGATTACCGCCGTAACGCCGACAGGCGCGCTGACGGGTTCATCCGCAAGCATAAATACCGGCAGGTGAAAACCGGTGCGTTTAAGCAACGCCAGAATACCGCTACGGCTGTCGGCAGTGGTAATGACGACTGCGGCCACATCGGTAAAGTCGGTACTGTCCAGCGCCACTACGTTTCGGTGGGTGGATAGACGGGGGATGAGTTCACCGCTGGCGGCAATATTCATTGATTTCATAAGCGCAAATACCCGTTTCGGGAGTAGAGTAACCCCGGACAAGGCCCGATGCCTTGCCCAACGAGATGCCGGGGCAAACTGGATACCAGCGCCGACCGCCAGACATCAGTAAAAACAGACTGTTTCTGATTTTACTGTTGTCCTGCAGTGAGCGTGCGCTGCCCTCACCGCATAGCGGGGATGACAAAAAAAAGGAAAGAAAGGGGCAAACCTCGCGCAGTCAGGCGACAGTGAAGACAATATAAAGGCGCTATGTTCATCCCGGCGAGCCCCATGCTGGCAGGAGAAATTTCGCGCAATCATGGCACCTTTCACCAGACGGCGCAAGGTAAAATCAGCCTCTATACGTCACAGATAATCAAGCTATTAACAGCTGCGTGATAATAAGGCAATTTGAAAGACAAATAACAGGAGTCATTGTGGTAATTGGACCTTTTATTAACGCTGGCGCAATTTTATTCGGCGGCGTTATTGGCGCGCTGTTAAGTCAGCGTCTGCCAGAACGGATTCGCGTCTCAATGACGTCTATTTTTGGTCTGTGCTCTCTGGGAATTGGTATTCTGCTGGTGATGAAGTGCGCTAATCTTCCGGTGATGGTGCTGGCGACGCTGGTCGGCGCGCTTATCGGCGAGTTTTGTTTGCTGGAAAAAGGCATTAATGGCGCAGTCGCGAAAATCCAACAATTATTTATGGCATCGGGTAAGAAGCCGACACACGACTCATTTATTCAAAGTTACGTCGCTATCATTGTACTTTTTTGCGCCAGCGGCACCGGTATTTTCGGCGCGATGCATGAAGGGATGACCGGCGATCCAAACATTTTGATCGCTAAATCTTTTCTGGATTTTTTCACTGCCATTATTTTCGCCTGTTCGCTTGGCATCGCCGTTTCGGCGATTTGCGCGCCGATGTTGATTATCCAGTTAACGCTTGCCGCCTGCGCCACCCTCATTCTTCCTCTGACCACGCCGGCAATGATGGGCGACTTTAGCGCCGTGGGCGGACTGCTGCTGGTGGCGACCGGCTTGCGTGTATGTGGAATCAAAATGTTTCCGGTAGTGAATATGCTCCCGGCGCTGTTGCTGGCGATGCCGATTTCCGCCGCATGGGCGATGTTTTTTGCCTGATTCTGCGTGCAATAACAACAAAGTGGTGATAGATTGTGCAGTCTACGTTGATTTGAAGAAATTTCGTTGACGAAGCGAGGCGATTACGGTTTAATGCGCCTCGTTGCCCGGATAGCTCAGTCGGTAGAGCAGGGGATTGAAAATCCCCGTGTCCTTGGTTCGATTCCGAGTCCGGGCACCACCTTCCCTTTTTTATGCTTTCTTATGAATTCCTCGATGTCTTCAAGTCAATAAGTTTGAACATAGACTCTTTCCAGAAATTATTGCCATATGATCTCCATTAGACCAATATAAACGGATGCGTGATCATAATAAAGGCAGTAATAGTAAGTTTTAACATTAAACATACTGCGAAATTTCAATTAAGTTTCCATCAGGGTCCCTGATGTAGATAGACATTATCTCGCCTGTGGCTCCAGTTCTCTCAACCGGGCCTTCAACAATGGGAATGCCTGCCTGTAAGATCTCAGACACAACATCATTTATCGGTGTCGATGTAATAAAACATAAATCGGCAGATCCCGGCGTTGGTCTACTCGCTTTTGGTTCGAACTCCATTTCTTGCTGATGGAGGTTAATTTTTTGCGCTCCAAATATTAACGCTTTTCTGTTTTGTTTAAATGTTACCGCAGAAAAACCAAGTACCTCTTCGTAGAATCTTATTGTGGTTGATATATCAGATACCGTTAATACAAGGTGATCAATTCTGTCAATTATCATTTGAATAGACTCATGATGTTTATATTTTAGGGATGCTACATTAAAAAATAGCATTAACCTACTTTTAAATCAGATGCATTTTTTTTGCATCTTCTCTAAGTTGCTGCCGAAAATTGGGATGTGCCAATTCAATGATGCTGAGCGCACGCTCGGTTGAAGAGAGCCCCTTCAGGTTTACGGAGCCAAATTCAGTGACTATCCAGTGCGTATCCGTTCGTGGGGTTGTTACAGGCCCCTCAAGGCGGGGAACAATACGAGAAATCGTATCATTCGCGGCCGTTGAGCGGGTCGTAATAATGGAACGACCTCCTTTAGATGCATATGCGCCTCTGACAAAATCCAATTGCCCTCCTGAAGCGCTGTACTGGTGTCCAAGCAAATATTCAGAGTTACAGGCACCAGTGAGATCGATTTGTAAGGTAGCGTTAATGGAGACAACATTCTCATTTTGCGCAATGATCCTCGGATCGTTAACATAATCGACAGGCCGACTAAAAAAAGAGGGGTTGTCGTTGAGATAGTCATACATATCCTTTTGTCCCATAGCAAAAGTAAATACAGACATTCCCCGGTCGATATTTTTACGCTGGTTGGTAACGACGCCTTGTTGAATCAAACTTACCAACCCCGGATTCAGTGCCTCTGTATGGACCCCCAGATCATTATGTTCCTTGAGCGCATTACAGATGAGCTCCGGTAATGCGCCGACCCCCATCTGGAGACAAGCGCCATCTGGCACAAGAGAGGCGATAATCTGACTGATAGCAATATCTTCGGCTACGGCAGTACGTATTGGTAGTTCAATTAAAGGGACATGGTTTTCAACAATGGCGTCAATTTCTGAAATATGGATTGCAGCACCTTCTCCATGAACGCGTGGCATATATTTGTTAACTTCGACAATAAGCTTTTTAGCTGTCCTCGCAATCCGGGTGGAATAATCGTTTCCAATTCCAAAATTAAAATAGCCATACTTATCCATAGGGGACACGGTGTGAATAAAGGTATCAATACCAATATCATCAGCCAGTAATCGCGTCGCCTGATGAAAATTTGAAGGTACATAGTTAACTATTTTTCGCCCGGAACTCTCAATCCCCTGACGTATTAAAGCCCGTTCAATACCGGTAATAAACATACTGTAGAGATGAATATAGTCACTTAGCTCATAACGGAAAATAGTGTTCCCGGCAATGCTGGCTGTTTCATAACAGTAAACCCGCAGATCGTTGATTTCTCCCCTTTTCGCTCGCTTTGCCAGCGCATTCAGCAAAGCTGGAGGCTCTGCTGCAAACATTCCCATAGAGAGGTGACTGCCGGAGGTAATTAAAGTAACCGCCTCGTCAGGCGTCACGCATTTTTCGGCATACACTGCATTAACATTCATCATGACTCTAAACCTCAGGGCGATTTCTCAATAAGCGGCGTCTTCTTCAGGCGAACATCCACAGCAATAAACTAACATTGTTCGTTCGAAGCGCATGACCTCTACACCATTCTGGTTAATACCACATGTCCGAACGGTAACGATGCCTTGTCCCGGGCGACTATTTGACAGGCGTTTGCTGAGTACAGTGCTTTCAGCATAAAGTGTATCCCCTGCGAAAACCGGATGGACGGCTTGTACCTTATCCCAGCCAAGATTGGCCACGACCTTGGCGCTGACAGTACGCACGCTCATACCGGTTAAAAGCGCCAGAGTGAACGTTGAATCAACCAGTAACTTTTTCCATTCCGTTTTGCTGGCGTAAGCCGCATCGAAATGGACCGGCTGCACATTGAGAGTGAGCAGGGTAAACCACACATTATCAGCGTCCAGAACCGTCCGGCCGGGACGATGTTCAAAAACATCACCGGGATGAAAATCCTCCCAGTAAAGACCCGAAATTTCTCGGTAGCGCCCCTCGCTAATGGTTTTATAAGCGGGTAATAACGTGTTCATAATCAATTCCTCTGTTAATAAAATCAGGAAAAGATCCCTGCCCGGGCGAGTAATCTCCGGGCCTGACGGGCAACGGCTTCATCTATCATCATGCCGCTAACGATCCCGACGCCTTTGGCATTCTCTGTCAGTACTGCACGAGCATGATTAATTTCTGCCGTTGTAGGAGTAAATGCGGCGTTGATTACACTAATCTGAGCGGGGTGAATAGCCGATTTTGCAGAAAAACCAAAACTGAGCGCCTGCAGCGTTTCCTCTTTCAGACCTGAAAAATCGCCTATATCAAAGAAGGGAGCATCTATTGCAAGAAGCCCTTTCATAGCGCAGGCAGCCACTATTCTGGCCCGCGCCAGCGCAAGAGGCTCCCAGGCGGGTGTGGCGCCAATGTCAGCCGCCATATCTGCGGCGCCAAACATCAACCCGCAGAGTCTGGGGGTGGCGTCCGCAATAGACTCTACGGCATTAAGCCCAACAACTGACTCAATAATGCCAATAAGGCGAGTATCAGAACCAGCCATCATGATAAGACTATCCACGATTTGCAGGTGCGCGGCTGACTCTGTTTTTGGAAGAATAATGTAATCAGGAAAAAAACGGCATTCCAGTAACATATGCAGGTCTTCAATGCCAGCATGAGTATTCATTCCATTAATTCTTAATGCTATTTTCAGCGATGAGTTTGGTCGGGATGAAAGGAACTGCATCGCAATTTTCCGGGCCTGCGCCTTGTCATTCGGGGTGACGGAATCTTCAAGATCGATAATAGAAATATCCGCCGCACTTTCAACTGCTTTTATGAAACGTTCTGGTCGAATTGCTGGGGTAAAAAGCCAGCTACGTGTCGGTGTATGAGAAATATCGGGCATATTGCACCTCCTGTTAACCTCACTATGCGCTCGCTGGTTTCATTCTTCCAATATATGATAGTGCCATTCTTAATTGCTTTTGGAGATGAGGATGGAACTGCGCCATATTCGCTATTTTCTCGCCGTCGCTGAAGAGCGGCATTTCACGCGGGCTGCGACAAAATTAGGCATAGGTCAGCCGCCGCTAAGCCAACAGATTAAGGATCTGGAAAGAGAGCTGGGAGCGCAGCTATTCCGGAGAGTGCCTCATGGCGCGGAATTAACCGAGGCTGGAAAAGCATTTTATGATGCTGTTAAAGGGATGCCTGCTACCGCGACAAGAGCCGTGCTGGCGGCGCAGCGTGTCGCCAGGGGGGAGTCGGGCGTGTTAAGGGTGGGTTTTACTGCCTCTGCGGCATTTAACAGTGTGGTGCCCGGCGCAATCCGTACTTTCAAGCGGGCTTATCCTGACGTTCGTTTGCAGCTTGAGGAAGGAAATACAACTCAACTGGCTGATGAATTGAATGAAGGATCGCTGGATGTTGCCTTTCTGAGACCCGGTTTTACAGGCAATGAACGGTTCCAGCTCAGGTTACTGTCTGAAGAGCCAATGGTTATTGTGCTGGCAGAAACGCATCCTGCTGCGGCGTGTAAACAGATTGCACTCTCGATTCTCAAAGATGAGTTTTTTTTACTCTTCCCACGTGAAATCGGCCTGTCGCTTTATGACGCAGTGATCAAGGCCTGCGGTAAAGCGGGCTTTGAACCGAAAATTGGTCAACTCGTGCCGCAAATTTCGTCAGTCATTAACCTTGTGTCGGCAGAGATGGGCGTGTCGATGGTTCCAGATTCAATGAGACAGGTTAATGTCAAGGGAGTAGTATACCGCCCCGTTGCAGACCAGATGCCCGTCGCAAAGCTGGCTCTGGCATACCGGCGCGGCGATACATCGCCAACGCTGAGAAACTTCATCCTGAAAGTCACTGGCTGAATGCAGTTACGTGAGCGTTGAATAATCATTTGAAACGTAACCAATAATTATTGGTCCGATTTTGTGTCTAAAGGAATCGCTAACGGAGCAGGAACTGGCTGCAAAGTCTGTGGATCGACAGCCAGATAACGCCCGGTTTTACTGTCGATACCCACATAATCGATAAGCTTGCCTTTGGCATAAAGCACCATTGTCTGTTTTGCAAATGCCTCATATGCACTGCTCAGTATTTTCACTTTATCCGCATAATCTTCTGCGAGATTATGCGTTTCCAGGGGGTCACGTTGCAGGTTGAATAATTCCCATGGCGCATTACCCGCCTGTGGGAATACTGTGACAAGACGACGCAATTTCCATTCCCCATCTATCCAGGCCGCCTGATTATGGAGTTCAACACCATATTGTGTGCGAGGCGCGTGCAGACTTTCACCGGTCAGATAGCGTTTAAAACTCACGCCGATCATTGGCAGTGTCGGTCTTTCAGATAATGATTTACTGGCATCAATACCTGCAAATTCATAGAGCGTGGGCGCGACATCATACGCCGCCATTGTGGCGTTATCTATGGCGCCATGATGGATGATACCAGGACCGGAAATCATAAAACTGGTATTAATTCCCCCCTGACCGCTGGTCGTTTTGTGATAGCGACCATAAGGCGCATTGCTGACATCAGCCCAGTGGGGACCATAAGAGATAAATGAATTTTTACGACCAATATTTTCGTAACGATTATCGAATTGCTTCCAAAAATCTGGTTCAGATTCATAGTGAAAGCCCTCTGCCGGATTCACCCCATTATCACTTAAGAAGACCAGAATCGTGTTTTTATCGCGCCCGGTCTTTTTTAACGTCTCAATAACGGTACCAATCTGTGCATCCATATTGGCGATCATAGCAGCGTAAACCTGCATCACCTTCGCCGTATATTTCTGCTGTTCCGGGGTCATTGCCTGCCATTCTTTATCAAGTTCCAGTCCTGGCAGAGGTATGTCATCACGCAGGAAACCTAGTTTCTTCAAACGAGCAATACGCTGACGATAGACGTTTGCATAGCCCTGTTCATACTGACTTTTAAAACGACTAATCCATTCATCCGGCGCCTGCAGAGGATCATGTGGCGCAGTAAAGGCCAACCACGCGAAGATAGGTTGTTCCCGTGGCGTCTCGCTGATCCAGCGATTAATCTGGCTGGCATAGGCTTCGCTGGAGTAAAAACTGGAGGGCAGTGAAATGCGCTGATTGTCACGGGTATAATAGGTATGAAATATCTCCACGGTTCCCAGCGGCACGGCATCATCAAAGTGACTGGCGCCTCCCCCCATCAAGGCGAAAGAATGACGAAAGCCCCGATCTTTTGGCGTCGAGCCTGGCGTAAAACCAAGATGCCATTTACCCGCCATCAGCGTATTGTAACCAGCATCTTTAAAGCGTTCAGCCATGGTCGTCACCCGATCAGTCAGGCGCAATTCATAGCCTTCCTTACCTATGGTATTTTCATACCACCACATACCGCCTATACCCGCTTGCTGACTGGTGTTCCCGGTTAATAGCATCGCACGGGCGGGAGCAGACATGGGAGACGTGTAATATTGACTCATCCGCACGCCGTTCTCAGCCATCGCCTGCAAATTAGGCGTTGGGATTTCCCCACCGAAGGGAGTGATATCAGAATATCCCATATCATCAGCGATAATCACGATAATATCAGGACGTTCGTTTTGCGTACTGTGTGCCGTACCGGAGAAGATAATGCTGAGTGTGGCAAGTGTTACTTCTTTTTTCACGGCTTATTCTCCATTTCAGACTACGGATGTTGTACAAGAGCGGCAGGCAAATGCGGCAAGAGGGACCATCAGCCCGAAAATCTGCCCATAACGTCAGCACGCCAGGCCTTCAGTCCATTCAGATTCCGGGGCCAGGCGCGTAGCGGAGCCAGAATCTCCGTGAAAAAAGAGTAATAGCCGCTACAAAGTCGGTTGTAGCCGGCACTGTTGATATGTGCGGGACAGCCTCCCTGGCAGACTATTTTCACAGAACACCGTTGACACTCCCGGCGCTGGCTTTTCTTAATACCAAAGGGAAGCCGGGTTGCGGAATCTACGGCTGGCGCTAACGTATTATTAGAAAGCTGTCCCAGGTAATGCTGGCTATTAATCAGATGATCGCAGGCATAGAGTTTGCCGTCCGGCTCCATGACCAGATTCGTGCCGCAGCGGGCGGAATGGACACAGGTGGCGCTGATATGCGTAAAATATTGTGCCCATGCCTGTTCAATGTTGATCACAAAAACCCGTCCCATATCACCGCGTTTGCGCCATTGACGCCAGATATCAATCATGAAACGTCCCCAGTTATCCGCACTCAATTGGTAACGTTGCTGTAGGGCGTTGCCTTCGTCCATCAGTGGCTGAAATTGCAGATAACGAGCGCCAAGGCTAACAACATGATCGTAGATGGCTGCCGCATGGCGAGCCATGTCATCATGCACGACAATCAGTACATTAAAATCGACTCGATAGTGTTGTAACAATGTGATTCCCCGCAACACCGCCGGATAGCTGGCCTCGCCGCGTTTGCCCGGACGATGATGATTTTGCAAGTCTTCACTGCCCTCAAGACTGTTGCCAATAGTAAAATTATTGTCGCGAAACAGACGGCACCAGGCATCGTTTAACAACGTCGCATTCGTTTGCAGACTATTACTGATCGTCACGCCGTCAGGCGCATATCGTTGTTGAAGCGCTATTACCTTTTTATAAAAACCGATTCCGGCTAAAAGCGGTTCACCGCCTTGCCAGACAAAATTAATTTCACGCGCACTGGCAGGTTGCGCCGCAATATAGCGACAAATAAAAACCTCCAGCGTTGATTCATTCATTTTTTCTACGGGCGTTTCGCCCTGTGGGTAATAACAATAGCGGCAGGCCAGATTACATGCAGGGCCTATGGGTTTTGCCAGAATATGAAAGGGTATCTGCGCGCGATATTCCGTCATTACGGGGATTTGTTGTTGCCGTAATGTGTTGAGATTCAACATTATTCTGTCCTGTAGTTATCATTTCTGATGCGGAGACATGACTCACATTTCGCAATAGCGTTCGTCTGGCGCTGCGGGCAGAATGCCGAGAGCAGGCTGTATCTATTGATACGCCGGTTTTCTGCATAGCGCATGACGCTATTGAAATGTTATTTAGCAAATCCCGTCTGAGCCAGAAATTAAGTCTCTGTTAACCTGCGCTATTACAGAAAATCATAGAACAGGCGTCTCAAAAGAATATCGTCCTGAAGGACGAGAACTCACGGCATTTTCAGGAGATGAGTCAACCGCGACAGAAAAAATTATATTAATAATTTTAAATTATTTTTTAGAACAACCAGACAGGATTTAAATTAAAATCATTTATTTTCAATATGTTATAAAAAATACCACAACATACGTCACATTATTAACATGTGAATGATTGTGTTAACCGAATGTAAATTGTATGTTTCAACATACCACTATTTTACTGCGCCCCGACGCGCTCATCCGGATGGAAGGAGATAACATGTCAGCCTTATCAACTACTGGCCATAATGACGGGATCACTCTCCATTGCTTACAGAGCATTGCGCAACTCATTCCTCTGTCGTCGGCGGTTTTTTATCGTGTTAATGCTTATTTAAAGCCGGAAGCCTATGTTTTACATAATATTTCTAATAGCACACACCAACAATATCTGGAGCATTTTCAACCATTAGACCCGCTATCGCCTTCCCGATTCGGCCAACAGGTTATTACAGTAGCGACGATGACGCCCGGCATCTGTGCTCGTCATCGCCATTATTATCATGAATTTATGCTACCTAATCATGTGTGCGACATGATTGAGATCTTTATTCGTCGGGGCCATCGTATTATCGCGGGCATTTCATTAATGCGCGATATACCTTTTTCCAGCGAAGAGCGTTTGCGAGCCCAGGCAGTACAACCATTACTGGGACTGGCAATTCATGATTCTCTTCAGGAAGACAACGATCTGGCGTCAATATTGACCGCCAAAGAGCGTGAAATTGTGGGAATGGTCTGCGAAGGGGCCAGCAACAAATTGATTGCCCGTCAGTTGAATATTTCTCTCTCAACAGTGAAAACGCATTTACGTAATATTTTTGCTAAAACAGAAGTGATAAATCGCACGGAACTGGTTTCCCGAACCAGAATGTCCTCGGTACAACATTCACTGAATATGTGAAAGCGTTCTTTTTAACCCGCGTCAATTGCGGGTCTTTTCCCCATATGTCATATATGCCTGAATTAATACCACCCTCTGAGCTGATGCCGCAATAAAATGTCATATTATCTGGCGGCGGTATCCTGTTGCAGCCATTGATTCATGGCCTGATTGATCATATTTATCACACTAAGCAGAAGAACACGCTGGTGCCGCTCAAGCCGCAGATAACGGCGCAGCGGCGGCATTTTACAAACCACTTCGCTCGCAGCCCATAGCTCAATGCTGCAATACCATTCCTTATGATGTAAAACCAGAGTAAACCGACGATAATCCAGTTCACTCAGAGCCTGTTGTAAATTGGGGAAACGATTAAGATAGCTAATCAGCCCGGCGGTACTTTTGCTGCCAGTAAAAATGACGGGATAACGTTTCAGCCATCCGGGCTGATGAACGCGAATTTTGCCCTGCAAAGGATAATTGATTGTGCCTTTCACCCTGAATTCACAACTGTGAATACTGGCCATGAATAACCGTTTTTGCTGAACATGGCAGATAACCTGGGTAAATGCATTCAGATGCAGCACGGCGCTATGTTCGGTCAATTTTTCACAACGCCAGCCGCTCAAATCACGTAACACCATATTCATTAATGCGTTCTTAAACCAGGGGACGGAGGACATCTGGCGTCATCTCTTCATTGTTTCGCTTTTCATAATTGCCCATAGCCCGTTCCACGACCTCTTCTACCGGAAGCGGGAGGAAAGGATTAACCCGTTGCACACATAATGTCCAGAATAAGGCATAGGCGGCAGTCAATCCAAGCATAATACCGAATGGTATAAGTACATCCCGACTGTTCATTCCTGGAGGCGCGATATTAATAATGGCGATAATAATACCCACGCTCGAAATAATCTGAGGTAAGGGAAACCAGGGGGCCCGGTAAGCGCGTGGTAAATCGGGGCGCCGAATACGTAAGATAACGACCGATAACGCTACCAGCAGATAAGCTACTCCCCAGGCGCAGACCGCAGCGAGGATCAGCGGAACAATGTGGTCGATATCACCGTTCAGATACCAGGCATGTAAACAGGGAATCGCAACACCGAATGCGATGGCGATGACCGGTGTTTTAAAGCGGGGGTGCAACCAGGTCAGAAACCGCGGCAAAGCGCCGTCCAGCGCCATGCCGTATATAATACGCGGTACTGCCGCCATTAGCGTATTAATCGTCGCACATCCCGCTAACAACAACCCCACGCCCAGCCAGTATTGCCCGACATGTCCCATGACACGATTGGCAAAGGCGGGAATAGCCATCGGCGTATCCAGTAAAAAGATATGGTTTGCCGCATCGACAACCACATTATTTACTTGCCGGTTAATCGCAGCGCCATAGAGGAACATACAACCTGCCACCGCTAAAAGGCCAAGCGCCATCGCTCTGGGAATCGTACGATGCGCTTTTTTAATTTCCGGCGCCATTGGCGTGACCAGTTCACAACCGACGAACATAAACATCGCCATGCCAATATAACCAAACAGACCAGAAAGATTACTGACATCAAGCGGTGCGCCAAACCACCCGGAATGATGAGTGACCGGGGATAACAGGATCCCGCATAAACCGAAGATGGTCAGGGTAGTCCACATACCGAAAGTAAGAAATACCTCCACCTTGCCAAATACTTCAACACCAATGGCATTCAGTATCCCGAAAACCACTACCATGCCGACACCAACCATCCAGGTATTGTGCTGCATGGCCACGTGTTCGCTAACAGACTCAAAGTTCACCAGCGCCATGACGCCAGCGAGAATCGTTTCTGCCGTGCCGGCAAAAATGTGTACGATCAGGTAAGCGCAAAGCGCACCGGTGATAGCGAAAAAACGCCCCATCCCGCAGGAAATATAGTCGTAGACGGAGCCAGTCGTGGGAATGAGCGTTGCCGCTTCGGCAAAGGTGGTAATCTGCGCTTGCATCATAATAAATGCCAGTAATACCGCAAGGGCAAAGGTATCTCCCCCTGAGCCAAAACCACTGGTCACGGTCAGGATCACCGGGCTTGCCATAATCAGCCCGACGGAGCTGGCAAGCGTCGTGGGGAAACCAATAACGCCACGTTCAAGATGGCTGGCAAGTCTGTTTTTAAACATGGTCAACCTCTTCACTATTATTACAACAATAAATTACCGCTCCGGAATAACGTTTATTTATGGCAGGCACCACATCTAACAGGTATCGTCCTGAAGAGGGATAACGGTAAATAAATTTGTGACGCCGTCCCCGCATGCGCTAATAGCAAGTGGGGAGCGCGTTATTCTCCCCACTGATGCCAACGCTACTGACGAACAATTAAAGGATTCAACCCTGTTTGTGGCTTTCGACGTTTGCCAGATAATGTTTTACAAAACGGGGCGTTAAAACTTTCCATGCCACTTCGGTTCCCTGTTCAACAAACCAACTATCGCCTGGTGAGAAACGTATCGGTTCCTGACCCGCAACAGTGAGTTCCACTTCCCCTTCCAGCACGGTTGCGTGCTCGGTAAAGGGATAAATCATCGTGAAACCGCCGCGGGTCGATGAAAACAGTCCACAGGTAAATACGTCCTCAGGTTTACCGTAAATCATCGCAACGGCGACCTGGGGATCGCCTTCTGTTGGCAACGCCCCCAACAGGCTGACACTCCCGATTGGCTGTAATTCAGGAACAGGTTGATTGAGTTTAAAAGCGTGCATTAATGTTCTCCTGGTTAATTCCGGCCTTTCCAGAAACCGGCTGTTTGATGTATCAGTTTTCCCGCACTGACCAGCAATAGACGTAGACTGTCGCGACCATAAATTGTCGCGTGGGGAATGCTACTCATCAGACGATACCGCTCGGAACCGCCATTTATTCCTTCGGCCAGGATTTTGCATACAATATGGGAAGGCGTGACGCCAAATCCGGAATAACCCTGAACATAAAAAACATTATTGTGTTCACGAAGCGTGCCAATCTGCGGAAACAGATTCGCGCTACAGGCCATCGGTCCGCCCCAGGCAAAATCGATTTTAACGTCTTTCAAATAAGGGAAGACCTCCGTCAACAGAGTGCGGTTCCAGGCAGCAAAATCGTGCGGGGTATATTCAAGAAACCTTGTGGCGCTGCCAAACAGCAGACGGTTTTCTTTTGTGAGACGGTAGTAATTTATAACCGGGCGGATATCGCTAAAAGCCCCGCGCAAGGGACTGATCCGCTCAACAAGCTCGCTGGAGAGAGGTTCTGTAGAGACCTGATAAGAATAAGTAACCAGCGTTTTCTTATAAATTTCTGGTTCCAGATTATTGAGAAAACTATCACAGGCCCACAGCAATTTGGCTGCTTTTACGCTGCCCATCGCAGTACGTACCCGCACAGTTTTACCGTAACTGACCTCAACCACAGGTGAATATTCGAATATCTTCACCCCCAGCGAATTCGCAGCCTGAGCGGAGCCCAGCAATAAATTCAGCGAGTGGACATGCCCTCCCCCCATATGCGTGAGAACACCGCAGTAGACGTCGGAACCGATAACCTGCTGCACGTCTTTACCGGTATAGAGTTCAATATCGTCTTCCGGCGTAGCGGCTTTGAATTCTTTTTCCCATTGTTGCAGCGTTTTTAACTGCCGCTGGTTGTAGGCCAGATAACCATATCCGGGGACAAAATCAGCATCAATATGGTATTTACGAATTCGCTCCCGAATAATGCCTGCGCCGAGGTTCGAGATTTTAAACAGCGTCTCCATTCCCGCTGCGCCTACATATTTTTTAACGGCTTCGATGTCGTGACCTATACCGGCCATTACCTGACCGCCGTTTCGCCCGGTGCCGCCATACCCAAGATGGCGGGCTTCCAGAACGACAACATTAGTGATCCCCTGCTCCGCCAGTTCCAGCGCGGTATTGATGCCTGAAAAGCCACCGCCAATGATCACCACATCAGCATCAATATCGTCTTGCAGAGCAGGAAAATGCAACGGGTATTTTTTCGTCGCGCCGTAGTAATTCAACGCATCGATTTTTGTATTCATCGCGTTACCTTGTCATCACGCTTGACTAAGACCGCTATCACAGCACGGTAACGTTTTACAAAATATCGTCCGGAAGAATGACGTTCTTTGGAACGATATTCAGTTCCAGGCAAGTATGTTGAGATAGAAAAACGTACATTCCTGACCTACAGGCACTTCTGATGAGCGACGTGACATTACTTGCCGAAGTAACGACTTTTTTACGCCAACGACACGGACAATTTATTGCAGGTGAACGTCAGGCCGGAAACGGCACGAACTTCTCGGTCACTAACCCAGCCACCGGCAAAATCATCGCCGACGTTGTGTCGGCAACCCCTGCGCAGGCAGAAGAGGCCATGCAGAGCGCCAGACGGGCGTTTGATGTCTGGCGTAAAATGCCAACGTTACAACGCGGCGCATTACTGCTGAAACTGGCTGATACTCTTGCCGCTCATCGTGAAGAGTTAGCTCAACTGGAAAGCGTCTGTTCAGGTAAAACGATTATGCTGTCGCGCGGTCTTGAACTCGATCAGTCAGTGGCCTTCCTGCGTTACTTTGCCGGTTGGGCAGGAAAAATAACCGGTGAAACGCTGAATGTCTCCCTGCCATCAATGGGAGAAGAGAGATACACAGCGTTTACCCAACGCCAACCCATTGGTGTGGTCGTCGGTATTGTGCCGTGGAATTTCTCCATTATGATTGCTATCTGGAAGCTGGCCGCAGCGCTGGTATGTGGCTGCACCATCGTCATTAAACCAAGTGAATATACCCCGCTGACACTGCTGCGAGTCGCTGAACTGGCTAAAGAGGCAGGTTTCCCTGATGGCGTAATTAACGTGGTAAACGGTGCTGGCGGTGAGATAGCGCAACAGCTGATCGCGCATCCAGATTGCGCCAAAGTGAGTTTCACCGGGTCAGTCGCGACAGGTGAGAAAGTCCGGCGTTCGGCAACATCGTCAGGAAAACGCGTTACCCTCGAACTGGGAGGGAAAAATGCGGCGCTGTTTCTCAATGATCTCACGGCACAAGCCATGGTCAACGGTATTCTTGAAGCCGGTTATCTGAATCAAGGACAGATTTGTGCTGCCGCAGAGCGTTTTTATCTGCCCCAGGAAAAACTGGATACGGTCATGACGCTCCTCAGACAACGGTTATCGGAGATCGTGCCCGGCTCGCCTTTAGATGAAAAAACGGTGATGGGCCCGCTGGCGAATCAGATTCAGCTTGAAAAAGTGCTGCGTCTGATTCAACGTGCACGGGAAGAAGGGGATACCATTGTTTATGGCGGTGAAACTTTACCCGGCGAAGGGTACTTTTTACAGCCGACAGCGGTAAAAGTGCGTAGTAAAAACAGTACGCTGATGCACGAGGAGACCTTTGGCCCTGTCTGTAGCTTTATCGGTTATCAGAATGAAAAAGAGGCGCTTTCGCATATCAACGATTCGCCATTCGGCCTTGCTGCAAGTGTGTGGTCGGAAAATATGTCTAAGGCATTACGCTACGCTGAAGATATTGATGCTGGCATGGTGTGGGTCAATATGCATACCTTCCTCGATCCCGCGGTACCCTTTGGAGGGATGAAAGGATCGGGCATTGGTCGTGAATTTGGCAGCGCGTTTATTGATGACTATACCGAACTTAAATCTGTCATGGTCCGTTATTAACCATCCTGAAAATGATGCAGGCAGATCAACCATACCGAAAGGTGGACTGTCTGCCTGATTATCAGGTTCGCTCGCTGCGTTTTTTTGCTTTTGGGATAATGTTAAACGCCCGGCCCGGCGTTCCTTCCTGCATTACTAGCGCCATCTACCGTTAGAGTAGGCTATCTCCAGCCTTAACGGTTCAGACTCATCCTGTAACATCGCTTCCAAAGACAACGCTAGCGTCTGATGATGGGCATCTTTTACACTAACTTTCAGCATGTTGATGCTCGGTTCATAACGTAAAATAGCAGCGCGAAGCTCACGGCAAAACCAGTTGAGAACCCGTTTGTCACCCACATTCACCTCGTGCCATTCCGGCATACCCCGAGTGAGCAGCGGCGGTAATGTCTCGCCACCTGGCACGGAGCAAGAGTTGAATAAACACATTAACTTGCGTCGTACCAATTCATGTGGGCTTATCCCCTCAACCAAGAGCCTGTCGAATAGCGCGACCGGAATGGTTGGCGTCATCATCATTTCCCTATCTGGTCCATCGCCAGATCCCATACTGACGCTCTGGACTCCTGTTGAGCGCCGTCTGATTTCTCGGCAGTGACTTGCCATTCGATTTTCGTGAAGTTCAGCGACATCGTTTCCACCGGCTTACCGCCGGCGCCGCCGCTAACACTGAGTTGTGATATCAGCACGTTTGTCAGGGTATAAACGATAAGCGACCGCATTTTGCCGTCGTCATTGCGGCACAACGTCAGCACCGCTGTTCTAATTAGCCTCCCGCTACAGCAGTACTCATTGAGCACAGGCGTGGCGAGGTCGACAAATTTGGTGAGCGACATTTCACCAACATGCGCACGCTCGGAAGTCCGCTCAGTGAGGCTAACATCGTTATTTACCTGCATTGCCACATTGTGGCTATAAGACATGATCTCTATCTGATCTTCAAAGCCTTCAACCTGGCTTTCGCCTTTGATATTGTCGAGCTTTAAAAAAATCGCATCCATGATTTATCTCCTTGTTGATCAGCCAGACGAATACCGGCGGCCAGCGCTTGTGACTCTTATTAAAAGCGCAACGACCAAAAAACACAGCGTGAAAAGCGCCAGGTTTGCAGGGATTTTGCCGACGTTTACCCACGTCTGATGAACGTTATTCCGCTGGTTGCAAAGCAATAGAGGGTTTTGGCCCGCTGTGGCCAAATACAATTGAGGTTATACTGAACGCTCTCTGCCATATTCAATCCCTTTTATCGCAAAGTATCCCTGGTGCCGGTATCACAGCGTCGTTATTCAAAAATTGACATTTCAGAATAATAATCAGCTATATATAAAAAACACATCAAAAAGCAAATATCAACTTAATTTTTACTTATTTAATAAAAAAGACCAAATTGATTTACATCAATTAACACACACAAAAACATTAAAAATCAAAGTGTTAAACGAAAATTAATCACTATGGAAATTTTATTTTTCTTAATGCTCACATTATAAATGTTATTTGCTTATTATCCTGTGAACACTAAAAAATGATTTAAATCAAAAAAAGCCATTCTCGTTGATTAACGTTTTGACCGAAATAAAAAAGATTTTATACGTCCCGGGATAGTCTCCCTTTCTGATGGACAATATGCATTAACGAGCGGGCAAACAGGTAACTTCTGCCCGGGTAATCCGTTACCCGACTGATATTAACATTGTCATGAGGTGATATCATTTGCCTGGCCAGCCATAATCATCCGGAACCGGCGCTACGCCACGAACATCAGGACGGAGCATTTTTTGTCGATCCTCTTCGTCATCCACCCAGACACTGGCTATCTCTTCACAGGTTGCAAACCATACGCCATCATGCCCTTTAATATGTTCAATCAAACGTGACAACATCATCATATGATGCCCATGACCGATTATCTGCGGATGAAGAGCCATCGCATATAAACCGTTTTCCTGATGGTTATAAGCATAGGTAAAAATATCCTTCCAGCGTCGCAGAACACCGTCAGTATCGCTCATCCCCTCCTGGTTACCGGTATACGCCAGTGCGGGAAAATCATCCAGATACCAGCTAACAGGAATTTCCAGAATCGCGCTGGCCGGGCCTGCGATATTTCCCGTCTCCCAATTCACCTGCCAACGTTGAGGATGGTAAGGCACAAGATCTCTCGCCATCAGGCTACTGTCATAGAGAAAACCGGCTTCCTCCAGAAGATCCAGCGTATTCTCGCTATAATCCCAATAGGGAGAACGGTATCCCACAGGGCGTATGCCGAAATGTCTTTTATAACAGGCGAACGCCAGATCCATAAGTCGGCGTTCTGTATCACGATTCACCAGCGTCGGGTTTTCATGATAGTAGCCATGGTGAGCGATTTCATGCCCGGCATCAAAAATTGCTTTACTGATTTCCGGGAAGGTGTCTACAGTGTGTCCGGGAATAAAAAAGGTGGTTTTGATATTATTTTCTTTGAACAATTTCAGAAGCCTTGGTACGCCAACTTGAGCACCAAACTCTCCTCGTGACATAAAGGATGGCGACGGTCGATTAAATCCGCCCAGCCATAAAGACTGAGCATCTACATCAACACCAAGATTGACCGCAATCCTTTTACCCTCAGGTAATTTTAAATATCCCATAACGACCTCCAGCTAATACATAGAAGGGACACATTCTGTTATTTAATGTGTGATGGCCAGATATTATATATGCCTGCTTTTCTGCGTCTGTCCTTGAACGTTGTTGCTGCCCCCCCAAGTCTATTTTCATATAGAACATCGAGGTTAATTTCTCCTGAAATGAAATCCTCTTGATTGACGTGCGCCTCTGCGATAATACCTTGTGGATTTTTCCACACGACATCACAGGGGCTTAAAATTGAACTTCGGGCCCAGCAGCCTGGCAGTAGTCCCCCCAGGTTTCCGCCCAGGCAACAGTGAACAAGATAAATTTGATTTTCAATACAACGTGCGTGGCAACAATGTCTGACTCGCCAAAATCCCTGTTCAGTAAACGTAGCGGAAGGCGTTAAAATTAACTCCGCACCCTGTTCCGCCAGCGTCGCGGCACACTCCGGTATTTCTGCTTCATAACAAATATTAAAACCCACCTTTGCAAATGGCAGTTGAAAAACAGCCATTTTATCGCCTTCCTGAGTATACCAACCCCGTTCAGCCGGGAAGATATGCGTCTTACTATGAGCATAATGTTCGCCGTCGGGTCCCCATATATGCGCAACATTCTCATAGCGATCTGCTCCGGTCTGCTCCAGATGAGAGCCAGCAATAATGAACTGTCCTCTTTCTTTAGCTTCCTGTTGAAAAAGCTGCTTATAGGCATCCGTGAACTGATCAATTAAAGTAAGGTGTGGAATGGGTCTTTCTTGCCATTTTTTCAATAGTGTAAATAGCTCAATGGTAAATAGCTCCGGGAAGATAACGACATCAGCACCCTGACTTTTATTAAGAAGTATCCTTACCTTTGTTATTAAATCTTCAAAAGTGTTTATTTCGGTAACAATATACTGACAGGCTGAAACAGTAAAATTACGTGACATCGTGATATCCCCGGCATGAAATTTAAACTTAAATTAACGTATAGCGCATGGAGAATATTAGGGAGTGGCATTACGACATCAGGTTATTTTTTGTGAAGCTGCGCAAAATATATGGGGAAAAGAGTAGAAGCATTGAACCTTTATTTACATAAAGAGGACTTTATCGATGATCGCAGCGAGACAGAGAGTCGATAAAAATCCAGGCGGAAAACAATAACCCTTACCACAATATTATTTTCAGCATCTGAAAATAATCAGGCAAACTAAATGATAACGCGCTGGTATAAAACCAACGCGTATTTTTACCGATAAGGGTAATGAAGACGGCCACCCGAAGGTGGCCGTTAGAACCCGGTAGCGCTTCGCTTATCAGGCCAGTGAAACCGAGACAGCTTTAGCGGTGAGACGCCAGCGGCTGTTCCGTCATTGGCGGGTGGTGCTTTTCTGGATCTTTAATCAGTACCCACAGGATGATAGCGCCGATAATATCGAACAGACTGAGTGCAATGAAGAACGGGCCGTAACCGATAATAGCGACCAATGCCCCCATAAACAGGTTGAAGCTTAACTGTCCCATCCATGCCGCAGATCCTGCCAGACCGGCAACCGTCGCGACCTCATTTTTCTTGAACAGGTCAGCGCTCATGGTAATCACGACGGTAGACAGCGTCTGGTGCGCAAAACCGCCAATACTCATCAATGCAATGGCGACATACGGGTTAGTCGTAATGCTGACAAAACCGATCGAAATCATCAAAACAGCGCCGATGGTAAAGCTACAACGACGCGCATTGATCGTGGTCATGTGCATCTTTTCCATGAAGAACTTCGCCAGGAAACCGCCTGCAACGCAGCCAAAGTCCGCCGCCAGGAACGGCAGCCAGGCAAACATGGCGATCTCTTTTAACGGCAGATGCATCACGTTAATCAGATACAGCGGCATCCAGAAACTCAGCGTTCCCCATGCCGGGTCAGCCAGAAAACGGGTAATCGCCAACGCCCAGAAGTTACGCTTTTTAACGATCTCTTTAACGGCCGGTTTTTTATTATCGTCCTGGAGATAGCTTTCCTGGCCGTCTTCGATATAACGCAGCTCTTTGTGGGTGATCCACGGGTGTTTATTTGGCGAGTTATAAATCAGGAACCAGGTGATGGCGAACAGCACGCCGATCCCACCGGTAATCACAAACGCCATTTCAGTACCGATGCCGCTATCAGCAAAGGTCAGCATCGCCCAGACCACCAGCGGCGGCGCCAGCATCGCACCAATCGAAGTACCGATATTAAACAGGCCCCCCGCAATACCGCGTTCTTTCGTCGGGAACCATTCGGCGCTGGCTTTAATCCCGGCCGGAATCGCTGACGCTTCGGTTAGCCCCATCAGACCACGCAGAAATGCCAGGCTTATCCAGCCGCCGGCCAGCGCGTGCGCCATGTTAATCAGCGACCATAACAAGGCAAAGATAAAGAAGCCGATTTTCAGTCCGATGACATCCATCAAATAGCCGGTGATCGGCTGCGCAATGGTGTAACAAAGCTGGAAGGCGCTCACCACCCAGGAATATTGTTGCTCATCAAAATGGAGTTCTTTCATCATCGCTGGCGCCGCAACGCTAAGCGAGCTACGGGACAGGTAGTTTACGATGGTCCCTACGCAGACCAGGCCGATAATCCACCATCTTAATTTTGTCATCTTCATGATAAAGCCTCGTTAAAAAACATTAGCTCCGCGCCGTCTGACCTGTAGCGGGAAAACTGAAATCACAAAAATTGGTTGACCAATCAATATTTTCTCATCCGGACCGGTCAAAATCTGGCGGCAACTCCCGCACTTAATATTCTTGAAATAAATACATCAACTCATTTCAAGTTGAATGGTGAATGCTTTTCACCCAGCAAAAATTGACACAGATCAAATAAATAAAATTGGCAGACCGTGAATGATGATATTTGTGATTTGGTTAGCCAATTTAGACAATAAGGTTGACATGAGAAAAATTTTGGTTGAATTTAGGGGTCAGAACGGGTTTACAAAGCACGTTTCGATGTTGGCTGGCAATGGGTCAACCACGAAGACGTTATCGCAAGAAGAGGAAACGAGATATGAAACAAACCTGGCGCTGGTACGGACCTAACGACCCGGTAACGCTGTCAGATGTACGCCAGGCTGGCGCAACCGGCGTGGTAACGGCGTTACACCATATCCCGAATGGAGAAATTTGGTCGGTAGACGAGATCCAGAAACGTAAAGCAATCGTTGAAGAGGCAGGTCTGGAGTGGTCTGTGGTAGAGAGCGTACCTATCCACGAAGACATCAAAACCCACACCGGTCAGTACGATTTATGGATCAAAAACTACCAGCAAACGCTGCGTAACCTGGCGCAATGCGGTATCTATACGGTTTGCTATAACTTTATGCCGGTGCTGGACTGGACACGTACGGATCTGGAATACGTATTGCCGGATGGTTCAAAAGCGTTGCGTTTTGACCAGATTGAATTCGCCGCGTTCGAACTGCACATCCTGAAGCGTCCGGGAGCAGAAGCCGACTATACGGCAGAAGAGATTGCTCAGGCAGAGCGGCGTTTCGCCACCATGAGCGAGGAAGACAAAGCACGTCTGACCCGCAACATTATTGCCGGTTTACCTGGCGCGGAAGAAGGCTATACGCTGGATCAGTTCCGTCAACACCTGGCGACGTATAAAGATATCGATAAAGCAAAACTGCGTGAACATTTTGCCTATTTCCTGAAAGCCATTATTCCGGTTGCCGACGAGGTTGGCGTGCGTATGGCCGTTCACCCTGACGATCCGCCGCGCCCTATTCTCGGCCTGCCGCGCATTGTCTCTACCATTGAAGACATGCAATGGATGGTGGAAACCGTTAATAGCATGGCGAACGGCTTCACCATGTGTACCGGATCTTACGGCGTGCGCGCTGACAACGATCTGGTTGATATGATCAAGCAATTTGGTCCGCGCATCTACTTTACGCATCTGCGTTCTACGCTGCGCGAAGAGAATCCGAAGACCTTCCACGAGGCCGCCCATTTGCACGGCGATGTGGATATGTATGAAGTCGTTAAAGCGATTGTGGAAGAAGAGCACCGTCGTAAAGCCGAAGGTAGCGACGATCTGATCCCAATGCGCCCGGACCACGGTCATCAGATGCTGGACGATCTGAAGAAGAAAACGAATCCGGGTTATTCCGCCATTGGCCGTCTGAAAGGGCTTGCGGAAGTCCGCGGCGTCGAACTGGCTATCCAGCGCGCTTTCTTTAGCAAATAACCTTCTTTCGCATGGCGCGACGCGTCATGCGATTTCCCCTACTCAATGCAATAGCAACATGCCTCGCCCCGGAGATCGCGGGCGAAGACGTCGAATGACAGGAGTTTGCAATGGAACAGAATATCGCCACCGCCCAGGTTTCCGTCGCCCGCCCAAACTGGGACAAATCACGTCTGGTATCCCGTATTGTGCATCTGGGCTGCGGGGCGTTTCACCGCGCGCACCAGGCGCTCTTTACCCATCATCTACTGGAAAAGAGCGACAGCGACTGGGGCATTTGTGAAGTGAACCTGATGCCGGGTAACGACGCGCGGCTGATCGCGAACCTGAAAGCGCAAAATCTGCTGTACACCGTTGCAGAACGCGGCGCAGAAAGCACCGAACTGAAAATTATCGGTTCAATGAAAGAAGCGCTGCACCCTGAATTCGACGGCCATGCAGGGATTCTGGCGGCAATGGCGCGCCCGGAAACCGCCATCGTCTCCTTAACCGTGACCGAAAAAGGCTACTGCACCGACCCCGCCAGCGGCGAGCTTGATGTCAATAATCCGCTTATCCAAAACGATCTTGCCCATCCACAGCAGCCTAAATCCGCCATTGGCTATATTGTCGAAGCGCTAAACATGCGCCGGGAGCAAGGACTGAAAGCTTTTACCGTGCTGTCGTGCGATAACGTACGCGAGAATGGTCACGTCGCGAAGGCTGCCGTCCTCGGCCTGGCAAAAGCTCGCGATGCCGCCCTCGCCGCATGGATTGCCGACAATGTGACCTTCCCCTGCACCATGGTTGACCGCATTGTTCCGGCGGCGACCGAAGAGACGCTACAGCTGGTTGCCGACCAGTTAGGGGTTTATGATCCCTGCGCTATCGCCTGCGAACCCTTCCGCCAGTGGGTCATCGAAGATAACTTTGTGAATGGTCGCCCGGACTGGGACACCGTCGGCGCGCAATTCGTTGCAGATGTCGTACCGTTTGAAATGATGAAGCTGCGTATGCTTAACGGCAGTCACTCTTTCCTCGCCTATCTGGGTTATCTCGGCGGGTATGACACTATCGCCGATACCATGACCAACCCGGCTTACCGTCGCGCGGCGCTGGCGCTGATGCTTGATGAACAAGCGCCGACGTTATCAATGCCGGAAGGCACCGATCTGGAAGGGTATGCGAATTTGTTGATCGCGCGTTTCACTAACCCCTCGTTGAAACACCGCACCTGGCAGATCGCGATGGATGGCAGTCAGAAACTGCCGCAGCGTTTGTTGGACCCGGTACGTCTGCACTTGCAACAGGGCGATGACTATCGCCGCCTGACGCTGGGCGTCGCCGGATGGATGCGTTACGTCGGCGGTATCGATGAACAAGGTAAAACCATTGATGTCGTCGATCCGCTGCTAGCGCAGTATCAGGCGATTCATCAGCAATATCAGACGCCGGAAGAACGCGTTCGCGGGCTACTGGCCATCGAGTCTATCTTTGGCAGCGACCTGCCGAAGAACCACGAATTTGTGCAAGCCGTTACCGACGCTTACCAACAGCTATTGCAGAATGGCGCGAAAGCCACGGTAGAAGCGCTGGCTAAGTAAGGAGATAAATCATGGCTACGTTTATGACTGAAGATTTTCTACTTAAAAACGACATTGCCCGCACGCTGTACCATAAATACGCCGCGCCCATGCCGATTTATGACTTCCACTGCCATTTAAGTCCGCAGGAAATCGCCGACGATCGCCGTTTCGATAACCTCGGTCAGATCTGGCTGGAAGGCGACCACTATAAATGGCGAGCGCTACGAAGCGCAGGCGTGGATGAGTCGCTGATCACCGGCAAAGAGACCAGCGATTATGAAAAATATATGGCCTGGGCCAATACCGTACCAAAAACGCTGGGCAATCCGCTGTATCACTGGACGCACCTTGAACTACGCCGTCCATTTGGTATTACAGGTACGCTGTTCGGACCGGATACCGCGGAAAGTATCTGGACGCAGTGTAATGAGAAACTGGCGACGCCGGCCTTTTCCGCGCGCGGTATTATGCAGCAGATGAATGTGCGGATGGTCGGAACCACCGACGACCCGATAGATTCTCTGGAATATCACCGCCAGATAGCCGCCGACGACAGCATTGATATTGAAGTCGCGCCAAGCTGGCGCCCCGACAAAGTTTTCAAAATCGAACTGGACGGCTTTGTCGATTACCTGAGGAAACTGGAAGCGGCGGCAGATGTCAGCATTACCCGTTTCGACGATTTACGTCAGGCGCTCACTCGCCGCCTCGACCATTTCGCCGCCTGCGGCTGCCGCGCGTCGGATCATGGCATTGAAACGCTGCGATTTGCGCCGGTGCCCGACGACGCGCAGCTTGACGCCATTCTGGGCAAACGTCTGGCTGGCGAAACGCTGAGCGAACTTGAGATCGCCCAGTTTACCACGGCGGTGCTGGTCTGGCTGGGCCGCCAGTACGCCGCGCGCGGCTGGGTGATGCAGCTACATATTGGCGCGATCCGTAACAATAATACCCGGATGTTCCGCCTGCTGGGGCCGGATACCGGCTTTGACTCCATTGGCGATAATAACATTAGCTGGGCGCTCTCCCGTTTGCTCGACAGTATGGATGTGACTAATGAACTGCCCAAGACTATCCTCTATTGCCTGAACCCACGTGATAACGAAGTCCTGGCGACCATGATCGGTAACTTCCAGGGGCCGGGAATTGCCGGAAAAGTGCAGTTTGGTTCCGGCTGGTGGTTTAACGATCAGAAAGACGGGATGCTGCGCCAACTGGAGCAACTGTCGCAAATGGGACTATTAAGTCAGTTTGTCGGGATGCTGACCGACTCCCGCAGTTTCCTTTCTTATACGCGACATGAATATTTCCGGCGTATTCTCTGTAACCTGCTGGGACAGTGGGCGCAGGACGGAGAGATTCCTGATGATGAAGCGATGTTAAGCCGTATGGTTCAGGATATCTGCTTCAATAATGCCCAGCGTTATTTCACGATTAAATAATCGCTATTAATCTGTGAGCACAGGTTTCAGGTATTTCGAGGGGCAGGAAGGCGGTAAGAGAGTGAGAAATTTAGCAGTAACGCACTTTTCCAGCCAAAGTCTGGCCGCCGATAAAAAGCAAAGAGGTTGCTGATTAATCCCGAATCACTTACTAAGGTAAGTGATTCGGGTAAACAAACACAGCCATCTCCTGCGTCATGCTTTTTTTCTCTGTCCGGAATAACTCCAGTGCAGAAAGTGTGATACATCAGTCCTGTTGATGATGGCTCCTGTTGGTTATACGGTAATAACTCATGACTTCACAGTGTGGTTTCTTTTAATAAATCGACAGCCAGCATTTCCAGCTGGTTAACCACCTCATTACTGGATCGCTCCATTCTGTCAAGTTCTTGCGACATCGCATTCATATCGCCTGCGGCAAAATAGTTCAGCGCAGAGTGACCAGCGGTATGCACCTCTTTATGCGGCGCTTCCAGACTACGGAAACTGTAGTAATTGCTAAACTGCTGCCCTTCAAAACCGTAGTACCATTTCCCCAGCCGACACTGATCGTGCATCGTTATTTTACTGTTTATGTCTTTATTTAAGAGTAATTTGTAGACTTCCATTTTCCAAATAACATGGTCAACTTTGACAATATTCAAAAACTGTACCGTAGAGATGTACTGCATGACCGATTTCATGCTCAGCGATTTATCGATGACGATGCCAATAGACTCCACAATTTGATTTATGTTAGTCGTAATATTATCAATAACCGGCTGTTGGTTATCCAGCACCTCACTCACTCTGGCCGTATTATCTTTGATTACAGAGGTTAACGTACTGACGCTTTTCGAACTGTGTTTAACATCTTCGGACAGGTTTTTCACCTCTTTCGAAATAACGCTAAAACCACGCCCGGCATCCCCTACGCGCGCGGCCTCGATCGCGGAGTTAATCGCTATCAAATTGGTCTGGTTAGCGATCTTCTGTATCTCTTTAATACACGCATTAATTTGCGTTAAGGAGGTATTTAAGTCGCCCATACGACAGCCAATATCCGATGAAGTCGTGCCAATTTCTGTGATAAATTCCACGAGCGATTTTAATGAACTTCTGGCTTTATCATTCTGTTCGTTAAGTTCATTAATGCGTTCTTTTTCAATGTTGAGCTGCTCACAGGACTTAATGATGGCATTACGAATGATATCGATCGTCGAGAGCCCCATCAGAATTTTTTGACACAGTATCCGCTCATAAGGCTCAGGAGTATCCACCACCACGTCAGACGCATTAGCGCCAGATTCTGCTGGCGGCGGTATTTTTACAACATTATTATTCCAGTGGCGCAAGCCTAATACTTTTTTAAACATATACCATTCTCCTTATTATATGTGGACATCCTGATCTATGCCTGGATAAAGTATTATCAACTCATGATAACATAATGAAAAATCGGCTGTCATCTGCCATAACCATACGTTCACCAGAATAAGACAAAACGTCCACTAAACTTAAATAATTACAGAGTAAACTATTCAACAATACTATTAATAGTCATAATGGAAGTCGCTTCACTTTATACGTAAATATTATTTACAAGGCTGACAATAATAGTTGAATAATAATTAACTGCATTTACTTAGGTGTATCTATATCTCGCCACGAAGATTGCAGACAGGGTTTAAACGCAAACTTTTGCAATAGAAAAATAACCTAACGTAAACTTTTTATATGACCAATAATATCATTTGGACTCATCAATATATTATGCTGTCCGTTTACCAGCCAAACAGGCATGACCTAAATCCAAAGGGATAGGGGCGGCGTAACCAGACGCAAAAAGTATCGATTAGTCGAAAATCAGGAAACGGATGCGCCAACGCGGCGAGCGTCACCGCCTGCGTCAGAAAAGTTAAGAATAATTTGTGATATTATTTCTCATATGTTACCAGTAAATGGCAGGCTGATAGCCGTTCACTGGTAAACACAACAGGCGGGATATCGGCACCCACGCCGATATCCCGACGAGAATGACCCCGTTACGCTTTGATGACGATTAACGGTTCAATATCGCTCTCTTTTTTAATGACTAATGAATCATCGCCGCGCAGGCACGTACCGCCGTAGTTACCGCCCACGGTAAACGTACAGACCTGAATATACTTCCCGGCGACCTTCGGCAGGCACCACAACTGCTGATAGATATTTTTCTGCGTGGCGAACTTGCCGCTGGTTTTATCCAGGAGCTCTTCCTGATGGCTCACCAAATCGATATTACTACCGCAACGTCCGGCGATCGGTTTTACCGCATAGCCGGTCTGCACCAGCTCATCGTTAACGGTAAAATCCGTGTCGAGCAAATAGCGATGATGCGGGAACAGCGACCACAGGATGGGCAGGATCGCTTTGTTGCCCGGGATCACCGTCCACAGCGGTTCAAACACCAACACTTCCGGGCGCAGTAATACATCAATCAGCCGGACTTCATTTTCCGGGTGCCCGGTACGAATAGGCACTGCGGCATACTCCGTCTCGCTGACTTCGCGTATCTGCTCCATCGCCGTTTCCCACGCCCAGGTTTTCCAGACACAATTCACCAGCCGTCCGTCGCCATCGATCAACTGCCCGGCGTCATCCCAGCGCAACTCGCCCAGCCCGCGGAGGATTTTGCTCGCGAAGCCGGCCTGATGCAGCGCCTGCTGCATAAACTGCGCGTGATAGTCCTCCTCGATATCATCATCCTGCATGATATGGACGAAAGGACGCGCTTTACTGTGTTTCCAGGCGCCTGCCAGCTCGTTAATTAAGCCCTCTGCCGGGTTATGCCCTTTACCGGTATAGCCCTGCTCAGCCCATTTTTCGAGAATTAATCCCGCTTCGGTATGGCATGATGCGGAATCGGCATTGTATTCATAGACTTTCAGCCCGCGTTCATCCATGCAGAAATCCATACGACCAGTGATCATATGGTGACGACGGCGCTGCCAGGAGAGGCGCAGGCGCGGCCAAAGAATTTTGGGGATATCGAATAGCGCCAGCAGATTATCGTCTTTTAAAACTTTGTCCGTGGCGTGCAGGTACATCAAATGCAACTCATTGGTCGCTTTGATAAGCTCCTGTTCAGCGCTCTCGGTGATGGTAAAATACTGGTACGGGTCCTGATTGATAACGTGTCCGTTCGCCTGTACATAGGCTTTTTGTAACGGATCGCGCTCATCCAGCCACTGACCGTCAAACTGACCTTTCTCTGGCAGTCTTGCGCCGCGAATCGCCAGCGACTGATTCGCGATGTCAGGCTGTGACAAACTGTATTGCGTGTCGTCGGTCTGGATCATCCAGCCTAAAATCGTCGTGTCATCAAAGGTGTCGCGCAGGGTGTAACACCCGTTTTCTACAACCATTTCCAGTTCGCGAGTCCACTGCTGCCCTGGCGGCAATGGCGTGTGGATAACGTTTTGCTCAGCAATACGAATTTTGTTATCCAGGAGCTGGGTGATAATCGCAACGTGCCCGGTTTCGTTAAACTCGCCGCCCTTTTGCCAGATGAGCAGCGCCCCGGCCTCCGGCGCGCGCGGCGAACCGTTCGGGAAGGCCTGCAAAGGCAAAATATTGTCATTCACGACCTCGCGCAGAAAACGCAGCGAGAAGATTTCCCAGGCCATGCCGACGTCAGTAAAAACAACGCCATAATTCAGAAAGAGAAAACGGCGGGCAAATTCCACGCACTGCCATTTATGCCCCATGTATTCATCGTCGATGTAGCTACGAAAAGCTGCGTCGTCGTCGTCCCACGGATCGAGGGAATTGTAATCTGAAGAGTAGATCGCTACGCCGCCGGGGGCGTAACCCAATAATGTCCCGAAGGGGGCATCCTGACTGGTGGTTCCTTTGCTCATGCACTTACCTCAAAACAAGACCGCCTGAGCAGCCTGGCGTGATTTCGCTCTGATTGTCTGCTCTGTGACACTAACCGGACAGAGGTCGACATAATCATACACCTCAATAAGGCACACTGAGGCCAGAAGGTTAAAATTTCACTCGTCGGAATGTCCCAATCGGTTAAATGTCCGGTTAGCAAGCTGCTACACTGCTTCAACACCACCACTGTGAAGGCAGGTCAATATGGCAGATAATACTTATCAACCCGCAAAAGTCTGGACGTGGGATAAACCCGGCAGCGGCGCGTTCGCTAACATTAATCGCCCGGTTTCCGGCCCGACGCACGACAAAACGCTGCCCGTCGGCAAACATCCGTTACAACTTTATTCGCTGGGGACGCCTAACGGCCAGAAAGTGACCATTATGCTGGAAGAACTCCTGGCGCTGGGCGTGACCGGCGCCGAATATGACGCCTGGTTGATTCGCATCGGCGAGGGCGATCAGTTCTCCAGCGGCTTTGTTGACATCAATCCGAACTCAAAAATTCCGGCGCTGCGCGATAACTCACACACCCCGCCGATTCGGGTTTTTGAGTCGGGCGCAATTCTTGTTTATCTGGCGGATAAGTTTGGCCATTTCCTGCCGCAGGATCTGGCTAAGCGCACAGAAACCCTTAACTGGTTGTTCTGGCTACAGGGCGCGGCGCCGTTCCTCGGTGGCGGTTTCGGTCATTTCTATCATTATGCGCCGGTAAAAATTGAGTACGCCATTAATCGCTTCACCATGGAAGCCAAGCGTCTGCTGGACGTGCTGGATAAGCAGTTAGCTCACCACCCGTATGTCGCGGGAGAAGAGTACACTATTGCCGATATGGCCATCTGGCCGTGGTTCGGCAACGTGGTGCAGGGGAATGTCTATGATGCAGCGGAGTTTCTGGATGCCGGAAGTTATCAAAACGTACAACGCTGGGCGAAACAGGTAGCCGAACGTCCGGCGGTAAAGCGGGGGCGCATTGTCAACCGGACCAACGGCCCATTGAACGAACAGCTTCACGAACGCCATGACGCCAGCGACTTCGAAAACCATACCGAAGATAAACGTCAAAGTTAAACCATAATGCCGGATGGGGTAGTAATGTCGTCATCCGGCATGGTATTCCCTGCTGACGCTTCGCTTATCAGTTCTGCGAGTGCGTCATATTCGGCGCTTCACTAAACCCATGTTGCATGAGAATCAACCTCGCCCGTGCTGACAGTAAAAAGTCGGCAAGCGTTTTTCCCTGCTCGCTCAGGCAGGCAAAGCCATATTCAGCCACGGGATTATAAGGTTCCGGGATATCAATCACTCGCAGCGAATTAACCTGCCGTAGCCTGGGAGCATAGCTGGCATAGCCGATAAAGATATCGGTGTAATCATGATTGATGAGCCATTCCGCTGCCAGCCGGCCCGCCGGTAACGGCAAAGTCTGCCTGCCGCCAACCAGCGCTACCGCGCGTTTTCGGACCGCTTCGCCCTCGTTGCCCATCCGCGAAAAAAGCTGCTGCGTATAATCGCCGGAAGGATCGCAACCTGCTGTTGAGGTGCCGATCCGCAGATCCCGCCGGGTTAATAGCGACAGCCAGTCCTCGCCTTCACGCATCGCCTGTGCCCGCACGCTCAGACACAAACGGTTCGTCGTAAAAGGCGCGACCCGCAGCGCCCGCCCGCTTTCCAGCAGCGCCTGCGGATGCGCCAGGTTCGCCGAAGCAAAAAAGTCGCACGCTTCGATGCGTTCACGTAACAGCCCCGCCGGACCGAAATCACATACCGCATCCGCCTGAAACGCCGTCATTAGCTGCGGCCAGACGACGCGCAAGCTCCCCGCTGCCAGTATTCGCATCACTGTACGCCCTGATAGTCAGTACGGTAAAAACGTTGATACCAGTCGTTAGCGGCCTTTTGCATGTCAATATCGTGGAATTTTTCCGGATAGAGTTTTTTCGCCATCCACAGTTCGCCAATTCCCACCGCCTCCGGCATCGGATATCCCCAGGCTTTGGCATAATCCGGCATCAGGTAAACCCGATGATGCTTCACCGCGTCAATGACCTGCCACTGGGGATTGTGCAGGATCTCATTGACGACCTTTGGATAGCGATTCTGGACAAAGATTACCTGTGGATCCCAGGCGATCACCTGCTCCATTGTCACCTGCTTAAAGCCTTTCACCGAGGATGCCGCTACATTCAGCGCCCCCGCATGGGCCATCATCAGACCGGTGTATTTACCGGAACCGTAGGTGGTCAGCTCCGGATTCGCCATATAAGCGCGAACCCGCTCATTTTCAGGAACCGACTGCAAACGGTCGCTGACCATCTTGCGACCTTTATCCATCGCCTCAATCAGCGCTTTCGCCTCCTGCGGTTTATTGACGATATCGCCAATCAGCGTTATTCCTTCACGCAGCCCGCGATTATAAGCCTGCTCTTCATCGGCCAGGGTCGGGTTCATTTTAGCCCGCTCGCCAGCAACATCATGGCGCAGCGAAATCGCCACCACCGGAATGCCAAGACGGCTGATTTTGTCGATCATCTCCTGCGGAGCGTAATTCGTGACAAACACCACCTGCGGGCGCAGCGCCACCAGTTTTTCAGGATCAACGTGCGTTAGATCGCCCAGCGAGGCTTTTTGCGCCAGTTCCGGCGCCAGACGCGCATAGCCGTCGCCTAATTGCTGTTTCCAGTTCGCCATGACCCCAACGATTTTGTCAGTGGCATTCATCTGTACAAGGAGATTGAGCGTTTGATGCTGGAGCACCACCACTCTGTCGACGGTGTCGGGAACCGTGACCTGGCGACCAATTTGATCGGTAAAAGTACGCGCCGCCTGTGACATTAACGGCCAGCAAAAAAGCAACGCCAGCAGAGAGAGCTGGCGCAAAAATTTATTCATAGGTTTCGCCCCACAATCGATATATAAATAATTATACAGCAATTATAGAGCGATATAATAGAGGTGATTAAGGGATCACGCGCTGGTGATGTCGTACTCCATGCGGCGCAGCGCATCTAACGTGGCTTTCGCTTCGTCTTCGTCAATGATGCTCATCGCAAAACCAACGTGTACCAATACCCATTGCCCTACCAGATCGGCTGGCTTACCTTCACAAATCAGAGCAATATTGACATCACGTTTGATGCCACACACTTCCACCTGCGCAAGCTGGTGAATATCATCTCCGACGGCCAGCACCTGACCGGGGACGCCAATACACATAATTAACCACCTGAAATAAAATGCGGGTTATTCGACCTCAATACTTTTTACTTTCAACGAATCGCCGGTATCCACCCGCAGGCGATCGCCATGACAATGCGGACATTGCGCGTCATGCCTGAGAATTTCCACCACCTGACTGCAATCCCAGCACCAGGCCTGGGCCGGTCTGTAGTCGATGTGCAATTCGCACCCTTGCGCTAAAGTTCCCTGGCAGGCGATGTCAAAGCTGAAACGAACCGCGCGCTCTTCAACGCACGAAAGCGCGCCTATCTCCAGCCATACGCCGGTGACGCGCGCCACGCCGTGCTGTTCTGCCTGCTGCTGAATAATTTCAACGGCGCTTTGGCAAAGAGACAGCTCATGCATTCTCACAGCTCCGACGGCCAAACAGCAACGCGCGCCGGCTTGTCTGCGGCGCATCAGGATTGCTTACCGGCAGGGATAACAGCATCCGCGCGCAGTCATCCGCCAGCCGGACGCCCTCTTCCGGCGACAGGCTACGGGAAAGCGGCGACATCAACGAGCAGGCAAGATATTGCGAAACGCCTTCCAGTTCGCCAACGGTAAAGGTCATCGTGCCATAAGGCAGTTGCAGACCGAGTTTTTCACCGACGGTACGCCCGGGCCAGATCTGGTCCGGGCCAGGGAAGATTAATGCGCTTAACATCCACGGCGTAATTACCGTGCCCGTCCATTGTCCTTCAAACAACGTAAAATCAGAGACATGCACAGGCATAGTCGGATGCAGAAACGAAAGATCGTGCATCGAACGATGGGCTATCTCTTCAAACGCCGCCTGAACCCGGGCGACGGGCGCCGTGTCGAATCCGGAAAACGTTTCAGACATGCGCCGTCTCCTTAGGAATTGCTTCGACGCCGGATTCACGCAGCGCAGCAAGAACCTGCTCAAGCGCAGGCTCAATCATCGCCTCGACGGTTGGCGTTAAGCCGATGTGCGGTTCCAGCGACTGTGGAATAACGCCAACCAGGGTCAGTTTCTTCGGAAACTCGCCGGTAAAGCGGAGGGCCGACAATACGTCGGCCAGTCCAAGCTGATGGGGGGAGATTTTGTTGGTGAACAGCGCCGGAACTTCATCGTCGCGCAGTACCATAATGGTTCCCGGCGCGTTCTTTTTCGACACGATGGCGTCGGCAATGATCAAATGATCACGATTCGCCATATCGCCAAGAAGTTCCATTCCCGCCGTACCGCCATCCAGAATCTCAACGAAATCCGGCAGGGTGTATCGTTGCTCTAACGCTTCAACAATACGCACCCCGATGGCTTCATCGGTCAGCAAAATATTGCCGACCCCTAAGACTAATATCCGCATTACAAAACCTTCACCGAGACCACTTCATTGCCATCGGCGTCCACCACGTGTACCGCGCACGCCATGCAAGGGTCGAAGGAGTGGATGGTACGTACCACTTCCAGCGGCTTCGCCGGATCGGCGATCGGCGTACCGACCAGCGACTGTTCGTACGGCCCCACGTCATCGTTGAAGTTACGCGGACCTGAGTTCCAGGTCGATGGCACCACTGCCTGATAGTTACTGATAATACCGTCTTTAATCACCATCCAGTGAGACAGCATACCGCGCGGCGCCTCCAGGAAGCCCACGCCTTTGAACTCGCCCGTCGCCGGAATGTTCGGCTTCACAAACGTGGTGTAATCGCCTTTGCCGATATTTACAATCAGCGCGTTGTATTGATCCTGCAATATGTTTTGCAGTTCACAACAGTGAACGGTACGCCCGATGATACGACCCAGCGTAGAGTGAAGTTGCGCCATTTCCAGCGTTTTACCGGTCAGCTTCTGATAAAGCGCAATGATTTCATTGAGCTTGGTCTGCGTGGATTCACGACCTGCAGCCAGTTTACACAGCATGTTCGCCAGCGGCCCGACTTCGACGGTTTTGCCGTAGAATGTCGGCGACTTGACCCATGAGTATTTACCGTCATCCGACCAACCGTCGTAAGCCGGGATCGTAGTGCCTTCCCACGGCGCCTGCGGCGCTTCATCTTTATACCAGGCGTGCTTCGCGCTCTCCTGAATACCTTTAATCAGGAACTCGTCGGAGTGAGAGGTGATCGGACGGTATGTCGACAGATCGGCATTGGTAATGTAACCGCCCGGGAACAAGAAACTGCCGTTTTTACCGTCGGTCGGGAATTCCGGCGCGCTCAGGTAGTTCACCGCACCTTTGCCACGCTCCAGCCATTCCGGATAGTAGGCCGCGATGACTGCGGTATCCACTTTATACACCTGCTCGACAAAATCGCTCAGCTTATCGATAAACGATTTGATGTACATCAGACGTTCAAGGTTCAACGTACCGATGCTGTCGAGATTGATCGGGTTCGCCACCCCACCGACCGCCAGGTTCTGGATATGCGGCGATTTACCGCCCAGCAACGCCACCACGCGGTTAGCGTCACGCTGACATTCCAGCGCCTGCAGATAGTGGGCGACCGCAATCAGGTTGACCTCCGGCGGTAACTGCATTGCCGGGTGCCCCCAGTAGCCGTTGGCGAAAATACCTAACTGACCGCTGGCGACAAGATCCTTGATCTTGTTCTGAACTTTCGTGAACTCTTGCGCGCTGTTCAGGTGCCAGCTCGACACGCCATCCAGCATCGCAGAAGCTTTTTCCGGATCGGCTTTCAGCGCAGAGGTAATGTCCACCCAGTCCAGCGCAGAGAGCTGGTAGAAATGGACAATGTGGTCATGGGTGGTATGCGCCGCCAGAATAATATTACGGATATACTGCGCGTTGACGGGAACATCAATATTCAGCGCGCTTTCTGCCGCACGAACGGAAGAGATCGCGTGAGTTGTCGTACAAACGCCGCAAATACGCTGCACAATCATCCACGCATCGCGCGGATCGCGGTTCTTCACGATCTCTTCCATACCGCGCCACATGGTGCCGGACGCCCATGCTTTGGATACGACGCCGTTCTCAATTTCGCAGTCAATGCGTAAATGACCCTCAATACGGGTTACCGGATCAATAGTAATTCTCTGGCTCATGCTTTGCTCGCCTCATGACGATTATGATCGTTTTGTTTTAAAGGAGGAAGTATCGGCAGTAGACGAATGAGTACGATGTATGCACAAATCTCAATAGCCACAAAACCAATAGAAATCAACAATTCTTCCCAGGTTGGGAAGTAGTGGTAGCCGCCACCCGGGTTGAATGCCACCAGCGAATAGGTCAGACGCCACGTCGCGCAACCCAACAGCGCGCTCAGCGCCGACAGGTACAGCATACGAGAGTCATTACGCAGTTTCGCCACACGCAGTACCACTAACGGGAAGACCATCAGGACGACTTCAATCCAGAACATAGCGGAGTAAAAATCGCCGGCAAACGCATAGGACAGCTTGTCGCGATAAATCAGTTCGCCAAAGCGCAGGACGACGAAAATCGCCAGCAGCACACTGATGGTATTCGTCAGCTTAACAAACAAATTTTTCTCATCCGGACCGTTTCCTTTCAGGCCTGCCTGAACCAGCGCCCCCTCAAATATGACAATGGAGAAGCCCATGATAAACGCGGTCAGAACCGAGAACAGCGGCAGCATTTCATAGCTTTGCCATAGCGGATGCACTTTATAGCCCGCCGAGATCATCAATGACCCCATTGAGGACTGGTGCATCGTCGGCAGCAGCGCGCCCAGCGCGATAATAAAGAACATCACCTTATTCAGACGCTTGAGCGACACTTTCCAGCCCAGACGTTCAAACAGGGCAGGCGCAAACTCCAGCGCCATCACGCCGATGTAGATGGTCATACAGACCGCCGTCTCAAACAGTACCGAGTTCACGTTGAAGTGACCTGGAATGTAGAAGTACGGCAGGTTCCAGTAACGACCGACGTCGATAGTGATCGACAGGCCGCCCAGCGAGTAACCAAACAAGCTTGCCAGCAACGCCGGGCGCACCAACGGATGGTATTGCCCACGGTTAAAGACATACACCGCCCATGCCAACGCCCAACCGCCGCAGGCAAAGCCGGTGCCGATCAACAGGTCAAAGGCAATCCAGACGCCCCACGGGAAACCGCCGTTCAGGTCGGAAACGGAGCCCAACCCGAAGACCAGACGCTTCACGATAAGGAGCATACACAGGACGATTAACGGTCCAAAAATAATGACCGGTTTACTGATGATTTTTCCGCCCAGCGGTTTTGGATCATGACTCATGATCGTCTCCTCCATCGTGATGGTCGTTTTTGCTATTACGACGAACCAGCACGGTTAAGCCCGCCAGCGCAGCCAGGGGTAGTATCATGCCTTTATAAAGCGTGTGTTGAACATGCTCGGAGCGCGCTCCGGTTGAAAGGTCATCCAGCTTCGGCAGATCCAGATCTTCATAAGGAACGCCTGTCAGCACCAGCACCTGAGTACCACCGCCCTCTTTTTCACCGTAGAGGTGTGGGTAGTATTTAGGCACCGTATGCAGATAGGTGTCGTCCGTTTTCAACGTCTGGCGCGGATAGTGATATTCACTGCCTGGTTTGAGGGCCAGACGTTTTTTCGCTTCCGCCATCAGCTCTTCACGAGTACCGAAAATGACGGCCCCTGCCGGACAAACTTCCACACACCCAGGCAAACCGCCTTTATCCAGACGCTCAACGCCTTTCTGGTTACACAACTCACACTTGTGAAGCGCGCCAAACGGGTTGTTGTAGTCGTACTTAGGTACGTTGTACGGGCAGGCAACCATACAGTAACGGCAGCCGGTGCAGACATCTTTGTCATAGTGGACGATGCCGGTTTTCGGATCTTTTTTCAGCGCCGACACCGGGCAAACGGAAACGCAGTTAGGATCGACGCAGTGCATACACTGTTTCTTGATGTAGGCATAGCCGTTCTCTTCCTGATCTTTGTTCACGCCCGTACCGCTACGCCATACCTGAATAATGTTATTGGTATACGGCGACAGCTTGTCGTTGTTCGACCAGGTCTGCTCCCCTTCCGGGTTACGCGCCGGGAAGTTGATATCCTGACACTTTGTGACGCAGGCCTGACAGCCCACGCACAGAGTGGAGTCATACAGCATACCCAGCGAACCTGGAATCGGCGGACGGTTTTCTGCAGCCGCATGGCTGACAGACGGCGCGGCGCCCAACAGCAATGCTCCACCGGAGGCTGCTTTAATAAAGTCACGTCTGTTCACGGTTATTCTCCCCGTGAGTCAGCGTTATCTTTCTTTTGCTGACGCCCCAGTTCACGTACCGCCATCACGCTGACGCCGGCAACCAGACCGACTACGCCGCCAAGCAGACCGACAGCGCCCGCAGAGATATTGCCGCCTTCTTTCATATTGACGTCAGGTTTCTCTGAACGCGGAGTTTGGTTTTCGACATGAGCAAGCTGGTGAATGCCCTTATGGAAGCCGATACCTTCTTCGTTACAGCCATAGCAAGGATGACCGATCGCCACTGGCCAGACGCCGCCAACGTCACAGAACTGTAACGTAGAACAGTTGCCCCAGGTTTCCGGCCCTTTACAGCCAAGATGGTAGAGACACCAGCCCTGACGGTGGCCTTCGTCGCCAAATTCTTTGGCAAAACGGCCTGCGTCGAAGTGTGGACGACGTTCGCAATGCTCATGAATCAGACGGCCATAGGCAAAGGTTGGACGATTTTTCGCATCCAGCTTCGGCGGCGTGCCGTAAGTGATGATATGCGCGACGGTCGCCAGGAAGTTATGCGGGTTTGGCGGACAACCTGGAATATTGATAACCGTTTTGCCCGGTAAGACTTCCTGCAGACTGACAGCGCCGGTTGGGTTTACGCCAGCCGCAGCAACGCCGCCCCATGCCGAGCAGGAACCGATAGCGATAATCGCGGCTGCGCCGTCGGCGGCTTTGCGGATGTGATCCACGATCGGCTCGCCGGCAACCATGCAGTAGATACCGTTATCTTTTAGTGGGATAGAACCATCCACCACCAGAACATATTGCCCTTTATACTTCTCCAGAGCGTTATGTTTGTTTTCTTCGACCTGGTGACCGAATGCGGCGGAAAGTACCTCGTGGTATTCCAGAGAGATGGTCTCCAGAACGAGGTTTTCAACGGTTGGGTGTGTAGCACGAAGCAGTGATTCGGTACAACCGGTACACTCCTGAGCGCCAATCCAGATAACGGGCGGACGCTGTGGATTGGATACCGATTCTGCCATTTCTGCGGCGGCTTTGCTACTGAGCCCCATAGTAGCGGCCAGTGCTGCACAAAGCTTCATGAAATCACGACGGTTAATGCCGTGAGAAGTGATGAGAGTATTATCTCCAGTCATTTTATAGTTATTCCGTTACGAAGACCTGGCTTTTATTTTGCACTGTTCGCGAAGAAGTTATTGCGATCGGTACGCCATTTACCACACTTTTTTTATGGTTATGTGCGCCATAATACTTCGACGGAACAGTAAAACGAAGGGAAGAGGCGATAGTGTAATTAATTAAAGCAAGATAATACCCCTGTTGGATCAACCTTCGAGTCGATAACCGGCCATAAAGAAGCGAACCGCCATCCCGGAATGATTCTCTTTAAAGAAATCCATCACCATTTCTTTATCCAGACCATAGCGACGCGTCAGAATTCCAGCCTCCCACGCGCTAAGTTGACGATCGCCGGTCTTTTCGAACATACGGTGTGTAAAACCCAATACAAAGCCACGTTTATACTCAGAACAGAAATTCACCGCATGATGCGCGCTATATGCATATGGCGCGTGCAACCCGGCCATTAACCCTTTCCCAAAATGATTATTCATCTGACCTCCTTAGCCACTATATAATAAATTATATAGCGGCTAATTAAATGAAGGCCAGCGCATTACGCGCTTTTTTGCTTCACATCAGAAGGCAACCCATTCATCAGTAGACTGTGCGGGAGTCGACGCCATTCTCTGAACGCCAGGCGCCGCTTTCGCCGTTACGCGTTGTTGCGGCTCACTAGCGGAAAGCCGGAACTGCTGTACGGAGCGTTGCAAATCCTCCGTCTGCCGTTCCAGCGCCGCCGCCGCCGCGGAAACCTGCTCAACCAGCGCGGCGTTTTGTTGCGTAACGCTATCCATTTGCGTGATCGCCACGCCAACCTGAGAAATACCTTTACTCTGTTCTTCGGAGGCGGACGCGATCTGTTTCATAATCGTCGTCACTTCCGTGACGCCGAGCAGGATGGCGTCCATCGTCGCGCCGGTCTCCTGGACCAACTGCGCGCCCTGCGCTACGCGACGTACCGATTCGCCAATTAAGGCTTCAATTTCTTTCGCCGCCCCCGCGCTGCGGCTGGCCAGGTTACGTACCTCACCGGCGACCACCGCGAAGCCGCGTCCCTGCTCGCCCGCTCTGGCCGCTTCTACCGCTGCGTTCAAGGCCAGAATATTGGTCTGGAAAGCAATACTATTAATCACGGTAGTAATTTCGGCGATCTGCTGCGAACTGGCGGAAATACCGTTCATTGTTTCTACCACATTGGAAACCAGTTCACCGCCTTTTCCTGCCGTTAGCGAGGCGGCATCCGCAAGCTGACTCGCCTGGCGAGCGTGTTCGGCGTTCATTTTCACCGTTGCGGTAAGCTGTTCCATGCTGGCGGCCGTCTCTTCCAGCGCAGCGGCCTGTTCTTCCGTTCGGGAAGAGAGATCGTTATTACCGGTAGAAATTTCCGTCGCGCCGCGCCAGATATTGTCGCTTCCGGCGCGGATCGTACTCACGGCTTCGCGTAAACTGTCCTGCATCGCGCGCAGTAGCGGCACCAACCGGCCTACGCAGTTACGCCCCAACGCTTCAATCGGCTGGCTAAGATCGCCTTGCGCGATGCGCTGAAATTGCTGACGGATGCGCTCCAGCGGTTTCACCATCATTGCAACCAGATAGCGATCGGTAAAAATCAGGATAGCAATGCCCAGAATCACCGCCGTAATAAGCAGGATGCGGATGGTATAGGTTTTACCATCGACCATCACACGTGTGTTATCCAGCATGGCGCCAGCTTCATGACTAAACCGTTCCGCGCTGGCGCCGAACGCGCGGCTGAGTGCGGGCGTGACCGTACTGGCATGTTCGCTCCAGGCGGTCAGCGATCCTTGCTGTGCCAGTTGCATTTGAGGAACGACGCCTTTCTCCAGCAAGGCCTGCCAGTTGGACAAGACCTCCCTTGAGATATCAGGGTTCATCGGCCCTGGCGATAGCGCTTTCATCTCCTCCAGCTTCTGACGCATATTCTCGAGCGACTGCCGGGCGGGCGCAAAATCGGGCGTGCCGCCGCCGATTTTTACATCCATCGCGCGGCTAAGGCGGGTAACAAAGCGGAAATATTGATCGTTACCCTGGCTTAGCACCGTCATTTGCCGTACAAGATGCCGGTCAATATCATTTCCTTCCGAAACTTCGGATAAAGCATGGACGCTGTATAACCCCACCCCCGACCAGAGTAGACAAAAAAGTCCCAGTATCGTCAGCATGACCATACGAATAGTAAAGTTTTGCAGCAAACGCATATGAATTTCCTTGCTGAATATAAGAGATTAGTCATCTGATGATGACGCACTCTCGTTATCGGCAAGGCGCGGAGAATATATAATGCATTCTCCATTTTTTTACAGTTATCGCCGTTTACGTACCCGCAGATGTTATATATCTGTGAACGCAGAGAAAATCTTTTAGTCTTATTACTGAGTAAATGAATAGATGTAGTAAAAATATTGCGTAAGGCTGCAGGGAGGCGGTTATCCGCCGTTAAAGAAGCGCTGTTTTACAGCCGGGCTCAGCGTCCTTTGCCCGACTGCCCCGCCGTTGACGGCGGCTCAATGGTTATGCCGCGTCAATCTGTCCAGATAGCCCATCACGAACGCCGACAGGACAAAGGTCAGATGGATGATGACATACCACATTAATTTGTTATCCGGGACGTTTTTCGCATCCATAAACACGCGTAACAGGTGAATGGAAGAGATAGCGACTATCGATGCCGCCACCTTATTTTTTAGCGAAGTCGCATCCATTTTCCCCAGCCAGTTCAGCTTCTCCTTGCCCGCAGAGATATCCAGCTGAGAGACAAAATTCTCATACCCGGAGAACATGACCATTACCAGCAATCCGCCGACCAGCGTCATATCAACCAGCGATAACAGCACCAGAATCAGATCGGCTTCCGCCAGGGCAAAAACGTTCGGCAGAACGTGTAGAATTTCCTGGAAAAATTTTAGCGCTAAAGCGATCAGCGCCAAAGAGAGGCCAAAATACACCGGCGCGAGCAGCCAGCGAGACGCATACATTACATTTTCAAGAAAGCGTTCCATAGGGACCTGTCAGGTAACTAAAACCAGCAACAGTATATCTCAACCATGCAACATCAGATCAACATGCAGTTAAGAGCCTATCCCACCAGGCGTTATTGGCGCAGCCAGTTTGGACACGGACAGCGCGCAAAAACCGGAGCGTACACGTAGTACGTGAGGTTTGACTCGCTACGCTCGCCCTTCGGGCCGCCGCTAGCGGCGTTCAAAACGCTAACGCGTTTTGGCGAGCACTGCCCAGGTCCAAAATGGCAAGTAAAATAGCCCTAATGGGATAGGCTCTAAATCTCATCCGGGTTAACCTGCGGGCGCTGATATTCCGGCCATACCAGCGCGACCAATGCCGGGTAGGCTTCAAGACTGAACTCGCGAAAACACTGGCGTAAATTAAGGACGTCCAAATCCGAATACGGCACCTTTTCTCCGTTCAGACAACGCTTCTTAATATTGTCGTAATACTTATAAACGGCAGAGTTAAGGTCGCTGCAACGACGCTGTGCGTCAAATAATCCAGGCGTTTCATTCAACTCAGTCATTGTCATTCGTTTTATCGTTGCATGAAGGAAATCGATATATTCATGGTTAACGCGCCAGTACCATACCGGCGTTATCGAATTCATTAATACTGAGAAATGATCTTCGCCCTCTTCCTTTGTCATGGGTTCAGTTTGATTTAAATTTACGGTTTTTCCACCAGGACGTTTTTTATTAACCTCCCACATCAGGAAGAGTATCGCGCCGGTCAGTAATAGCAATATAATAACAGAATAAAAAATACTGTTCATAGCAGGCTCCATTTTTTTTGATTTTAAAATTACGCCATGTTATTGTCAACGAAACCTACACTATTAAAAATAGTATACCACTGATCGTAAAGGATATTTAGTCATGCTTCCTGGGCATCTGGTTTCCTCTCATTTTCGCCTGTCATCGCCGCCCCCTGAAGCCACAGAAAACAGTAAAAATTTGCCTAAGGGAAAGACAAAGCTCAGCGATTACGAGCCCGATATTTTAATTAGCGCTAACGCTGCCGGGCAACACAGAAACGTATTATTTGAAGAACGCGACCGTCATATTAAAGAACGTCTGTATTGTGTGGCTAAAATTGAAACGTTTGCCCGCCTGATAAACGCACTACAGGCAGAAGGCGATATTGATGCCCAAACGCTAAGTAAAATACTGGCGGATAAAACCGCAATGATAAATGAAAAAGGCAATGCCATTTGGCTTAATTTAATCACTCGCGAAACCGATATGCCGCTATTTTATTCACTGGAAGATAAAGATGAAAGAAGTTGAAGACAATAACGTTTATTTGGCTTTAGACAACCATAAAAGTGATGAATTTATCTTAAAGCAAAATCTTGCAGCGCTAATCGCCAGCAAAAATGCCACCCTGGAAAAGGTAACGCAGGAGGTGGTATCCATACCGGCGGCGTTAGTGCGCCTGAAGTGGCAAAACCGACGGGAGATGTATGCGTTACAGGTCAAAGAGGAGATTTATGGCGCGACCATCAATGCCATTATCGAGCAGCATCCTGAATTACGAGACAAAATTATGTCTCGTCTTGAAAGTGACTGGCAGCATCTGCTGGCTCGCGAGACGGCAACCCTACGTCTGACGCGTAAGCTTTCCGATGGCGACTACCGGACGCGCAACGTCACCACCGTCGCACGGCGAGAAAAATAACCTTCATGGCTAGTTAACTCTGTTGTGAATACGGGCGAAGCATAAGGATCGTTCTGATTCTCCCTCTTACGGTAGTAAAAGTGTCTACGCTTAAAGGGTGTTCAACCTGAAGGGAGAAGCTCAATGTCTCATCTATACGACCCTACCACGCAGTATTACACCGGCGAGTATCCTAAGCAAAAACAGCCGGCGCCCGGCGTCCAGGCGAAAATGACGCCTGTTCCTGACTGTGGTGAAAAAAGTTATGTCGGCAGTGGTCGCCTTAAAGATCGTAAGGCGCTGGTGACAGGGGGCGACTCCGGGATTGGGCGCGCTGCCGCTATCGCTTACGCGCGTGAAGGCGCAGATGTCGCGATCAACTACCTGCCAGCGGAAGAAGAGGACGCTCAGCAGGTTAAAGCGCTGATTGAGGAGTGCGGCCGTAAAGCGGTGTTATTGCCAGGCGATCTTAGCGACGAATCTTTCGCCCGTTCGCTGGTCCATAAGGCGCGTGAAGCGCTGGGCGGGCTGGACATTCTGGCGCTGGTAGCCGGTAAACAAACGGCAATCCCGGAGATAAAAGATCTGACCAGCGAGCAATTTCAGCAAACCTTCGCCGTTAACGTTTTTGCCCTGTTCTGGATAACCCAGGAAGCGATTCCGCTGCTGCCAAAAGGCGCCAGTATTATCACGACGTCGTCTATCCAGGCGTATCAGCCCAGTCCGCACCTGCTGGATTATGCGGCAACCAAGGCGGCAATCCTCAATTACAGCCGTGGCCTGGCGAAACAGGTGGCGGAAAAAGGAATTCGTGTGAATATTGTCGCGCCTGGCCCTATCTGGACAGCGCTGCAAATTTCCGGCGGTCAAACCCAGGATAAAATTCCGCAGTTTGGTCAGCAGACGCCAATGAAGCGGGCCGGCCAACCGGCAGAGCTGGCGCCGGTGTATGTCTATCTGGCAAGCCAGGAATCCAGTTACGTTACCGCAGAAGTGCACGGCGTGTGCGGCGGGGAACATTTAGGCTAACGCATGAAGTCGATTACGATGGCGCACTTCTGTTAAGCAAGGCGCCATCTTAGGCAATAAAAAAGCCGGGTGGCGACTTCGCCTTACCCGGCCTACAGCATCAGCAGAATACTTATTTCGCTTTCGCGGTCTCTTCGCCGACCAGACCAATCTTGAGATAGCCCGCCTGATGCAGCATATCCATCACTTTCATCAGGGTTTCATACTCTACGGTTTTATCCGCGCGGAAGAAAATCGTAGTATCCTTTTTCCCTTCCGTCAGGGCCGTTAGCTCGGCAATCATCGTATCATCCGTCACCGGATCGTTACCGATAAACATGGTGTTATCCGCTTTCACCGACAGATAAACCGGTTTTTCCGGACGCGGCTGTGGCGTACTGGTAGAAGCGGGCAGATTCACCTTGACGTCCACCGTCGCCAGCGGCGCAGCCACCATAAAGATAATCAGCAGAACCAACATGACATCGATAAACGGCGTCACGTTGATTTCATGCATTTCGCCGTTGTCATCCAGGTTCTCGTTAAGACGCATTGCCATGACGCATTACCCTACCCGTAATTTCTGCGCGGCGCGTACCGGCGCTCGCATTCAGATCAAGATCGCGGCTTTGCAGCAGCAATACCTGCGCCGCCACGTCGCCCAGCGTTGCTTTATAACTGCCTATCTGACGTGCGAAGATGTTGTAAATGACGACCGCCGGGATCGCGGCTACCAGCCCAATCGCCGTCGCCAGCAGCGCTTCCGCAATCCCAGGAGCAACCACCGCCAGGTTGGTGGTCTGCGTTTGCGCAATACCGATGAAACTATTCATAATGCCCCATACGGTGCCAAACAACCCGACGAAGGGGGAAATGGCGCCGATCGTCGCCAGATAACCGTTGCCTCGTCCCATGTAGCGGCCAACCGCTGCGACGCGACGTTCCAGACGGAAGCCGGTACGTTCTTTAATCCCTTCGTTATCTTCGCTGCCCTGAGAGAGTTCCAGTTCATTCTGCGCTTCATTGATGAGCTGTGCGCTGAGGCTTTTTGCGCTGAAACCTGCCGCAATGTCGGAAGCCTGATCTAAAGAGCGCGCATCGGCTAATTGCAGTTGTTCGCGCTTTAAGCGGAGCTTTTGCGTGAAAAATTCAACGCTTTTACTGAAGAAGATAGCCCAGGTGACGACTGACGCCAGAATCAAACCAATCATCACGCACTTCACGACAATATCGGCGTGCTGATACATGCCCCAGACGGAAAGATCCGTCTGCATCAAATTATTACCCACTCTGTATCTCCAGGACGCAAATCACAAAATCTGAGCATAATAATATCAAAACAACGTCGAATTGATAGTCGTTCTCATTACTATTTACATACTGCCGCACCTTTACTGCTTTTTCTTTGCGCTTACGCATTAAAAAAGCCACCTGTTTTTATTTTGGCAAAATTTTCATCTGTGACCCGTCCTGAATAGCGTTGACACGTTCCAGACTTAAATCCGGAGAACGTAATGATGACTGAGTTCAAACG